>JAYSCE010000018.1:0-19034 GCA_041915035.1 Xanthobacter sp. | reverse complement strand
GCGCTCACCGGCCTCACCGTCGCCGAGCACTTCCGCGACCAGGGCCAGGACGTGCTGTTCTTCGTGGACAATATCTTCCGCTTCACCCAGGCGGGCTCGGAAGTGTCGGCTCTGCTCGGCCGCATTCCCTCGGCGGTGGGCTACCAGCCGACGCTGGCCACCGACATGGGCGCCCTGCAGGAGCGCATCACCTCCACCACCAAGGGCTCGATCACCTCGGTGCAGGCCATTTACGTGCCGGCCGACGACCTGACCGACCCGGCGCCTGCCGCCTCCTTCGCCCATCTCGACGCGACGACCGTGCTCTCGCGTTCCATCGCCGAGAAGGGCATCTATCCGGCGGTGGACCCGCTGGACTCCACCTCGCGCATCCTCTCCCCGCTGGTCATCGGCGAGGAGCACTACAACGTGGCGCGCCAGGTGCAGCAGACCCTCCAGCGCTACAAGGCGCTGCAGGACATCATCGCGATCCTGGGCATGGACGAGCTCTCCGAAGAGGACAAGCTCACCGTGGCCCGCGCCCGCAAGATCGAGCGCTTCCTGTCGCAGCCCTTCCACGTCGCCGAAGTGTTCACCGGCTCCCCGGGCAAGCTCGTGGACCTCAAGGACACCATCTCCGGCTTCAAGGGCCTCGTCGAAGGCAAGTACGACTACCTGCCCGAGCAGGCCTTCTACATGGTCGGCTCCATCGACGAAGCCATCGAGAAGGGCAAGAAGCTGGCCGCCGAGGCGGCCTGATCCCAACCACGCGGCGGAGCGATCGCGATGAACATCAAGATCGTCTGCCTCGTCCTCGGGCTGCTGGCCGGTGGCATCGCCGGCTGGCTCACCCGGCCCCAGGTGGCGGAGCTGCGCCTCCCGGGCATCGACATCCGCGTTCAGGGAGAGGGGCCGCGCGGCGGCCTCACCTCCGAGCAGACCCGCCACATCCTGCTTGCGGCCGTGGTGGGCGCGATCATCGGCCTGGGCGTCGGTTTCGTCGCCGACCGCCGCCGCTGATCGGGTACAAGATTTCACGGAGCCGTCCGGCTCCCACCCATGGCGGAGCCGCTCCGCCGGCTTGATCCTCCCGAGGGCGGCCGGCGAGGCTCCCGCGGGATCCCCGGCGGGGACGACCCGGAGATTGAACAGATGGCGACCTTACCTTTTGAGCTGGTCTCCCCCGAGCGCCTCGTCTTTTCCGGCGCCGTGACCGAGGTGATCGTGCCGGGCGCGGAAGGCGAGTTCGGTGTTCTGGCGGGCCATGCCCCCTTCATCGGCATGCTGAAGCCCGGCATCCTCACCATCAAGGATGAGCGCGGCGCGCGCCGCTACTTCGTGCGCGGCGGCTTCGCCGAAGTGAATCCGGCGGGTCTCACCATCCTCGCCGAAGAGGCGAAGCCGGTGGAAGAGCTTGATCTCGCCGTTCTCGCCCAGCAGATCCAGGACGCCCGCGAGGATGTCAACGACGCCACCGGCGACGATGCCAAGCAGCGCGCCGCTCGTCATCTCGCCGACCTGCAGCAGGTCTACGAGGCGCTGGAGCGCGACCGGACCGGCGCCACGACGCACTGAGCCTGAGCAGTAAGCGCTGTTTTGAAATCGGCCCGGGCCCCAAGCCCGGGCCTTTTCTTGTCGGCCCCGCCAGTGTTGCCCCGGTGCGCGCCGCATGGTCAGCTTCCCGGCAACAGGGGGAGACCGCCATGGCCGCAAGAAATACGGCACGACCCGAACAGCCGGCGCGGGCCGCACCTGCACCGAGCCGCCGTGGCGTCCTGGCAAGTCTCGCGCTGACGGCCGCCGGTGTGCAGGCCCTCTTCCCGCGCGAGACCCGGGCTGATGCTGTGCCGGGTGCCCCGCGGCCGGAGGATGCAGGACTGATGCGCGAGGCGATCGCCATCGCCGCAGACTCCGATTTTCCCTTCGGCGCGGTAATCGTACGGGGCGGCGACATCCTGTCGCGAGGACCGAATCTCGGTCGGCAACTGAACGATCCCACGGCCCATGCAGAGATGGTGGCGATCCGCCGCTTCCTCGCCGCGCGGCCGGCCGAAGAGCTGAAGGGCGCGACCATCTATGCCTCGGCGGAGCCCTGCCCCATGTGCATGGGCGCGATCCTGTGGTGCGGCCTCAACCGCGTGGTCTTCGGCGCCTCGCTTGAACAGGTGGCGGCGAAGTATGGCCGGCAGCCGCAGATCGGCATGCCGGCCCTCGATGTGGCGCGAACGATGGCCGACGCCGCGCCCTTCCTAAAGGTGGAGATCACCGGCGGCGTGCTCGCGCCCGAGGCGCTGGCGCTGTTCGATCAGAAGTAATCCATCAAAAACATCGACTAACTTATATTATGGCTGGTATGCTTCTTGCCGCTTGGAAGCCGTCCAAACGGGAGAGCCTCGCATGCAGTCTGCCCCCCTGCACGCCCAAACAGTGCCCGCCGCATCGCCCCTCCTGGCCGGGTCCAATCCCGCGCAGGCGCTGCTGCTGACCGAGAACGCTGCGCTGACGAACGGGCCTCCGCTGCTGTTCCAGCGCCTGACGGCGAAGGAGCGGGAGGAGGTGTTGCGCGAGGGCCAGAAGCGGGTGGTCTATCGCGGCAAGATGCTGTTCTCCCAAGGCACGCCGCACGATGGCATCTTCCTCATCGAGAGCGGCCGCATCCGGGTCTTTTACATCGCGCCGTCCGGCCGGGAGATCACGCTCGCCTATTGGAGCGCTGGCAATTTCGTCGGCGGGCCGGAGTTGTTCGGCCAGGGCCAGCACGTCTGGTCCGGGGTTGCGGCAACCAACAGCGTCGTCGTCCACCTGACCGGAAAGACCCTCCGCCGGCTGATCGCCCAGGTGCCGGCCTTTGCCATCGGCCTCATCGAAGGGCTCACCTTCAAGGGCAAGTGCTATTCGGCCCTTGCCCAGATGCTGGGCACCCGTTCCGTCACCGAGCGCCTCGCCCACCTCCTGATCCATCTCGCCGACACCTATGGCGTGAAGGAGGAGGGCGCCATCGCCATCGGCTCGGCCTTCACCCACGCCGACCTCGCCCACATGGTGGGCGCCACCCGCCAGTGGGTCACCATCAGCCTCAAGCGCTTGCAGGAACAGGGGGTTCTGAAGGCGGAGAAGGCCAAGATCGTGGTCTACGACCTCGAAGCGCTGCACGTGATGCGAGGAGACCGGTGAGGGCGATCTCGGTTTCGCGCTGCAGAAATGCGCGCATTGATGAAAAAGAAGGCGGGTCCGCAAAGGAGGCAACTAATCGACACCTCGGCCGCATCTTCCTTTGAACGGATCGAACCTGACACCTGAAGATCACCGTCGAGAGCCGTCTTAGCCCCGAGAGGTGGATCTGATGAACCCGTTTCGCCCCAGCATTCTTCGCACCTTTGCCCTTGCCCTCGCGACCAGCTGCGCCGCCGTTCTTCCCGTCGCTGCCGAGACCATCAACATCGGCATCGGCACGCAGGACACCACCACCAACACGGTGACCACGGGCGTCGTCATCAAGGAGCTGAAGCTTCTCGACTAGTATCTGCCGAAGGACGGCAAATATGCCGGTGCCACCTACAACATCGAGTGGCAGAACTTCACCTCCGGCCCGCCCGTCACCAACGGCATGATGGCCGACAAGCTGCAGTTCGGCGGCATGGGCGACTATCCCCTGGTGGTGAACGGATACACCTTCCAGTCCAATCCCCAGTCCAAGTCCCAGCTCATCGCCGTCGCGGCCTACAACATCTACGGCTCGGGCAACGGCGTGGTGGTGAACAAGGACTCGCCCTATTACGAATTGAGCGACCTGAAGGGGAAGGTCGTCAGCGTGCCCTTCGGTTCGGCTGCTCACGGCATGATCCTGAAGGCCATGCAGGACAAGAACTGGCCGGCGGACTATTTCCGGCTGGTCAGCCAGTCTCCGGAGGTGGGCTCCACCAACCTCCAGGAGAAGAAGATCGACGCCCACGCCGATTTCGTGCCCTTCGCGGAGCTGCTGCCCTTCCGCGGTTTCGCCCGCAAGATTTTCGACGGCGTGGAGACTAATGCCCCGACCTGGCATGGCGTGGTGGTGCGCACCGACTTCGCCGAGAAGTATCCGGAGGTCGTGGTCGGCTACATCAAGGCCGTGATCGAGGCCAACAACTGGGTGCGCAAGGATCCGAAGGAGGCCGCCGAGAAGATCGCCAAGTGGACGGGCATCGACAAGGAAGTGGTCTACATCTTCCTTGGCCCGGGCGGCATCATGACCATGGACCCCACCATCAAGCCCCAGCTGGTAGAAGATGCCGCGCAGGACGCCGCGGTGCTGCAGAAGCTCGGCCGCATGAAGGAATTCGACGTCAAGGCGTGGGTCAACGACAGCTATGTCCGCCAAGCCTACAAGGAACTCGGCCTTGATTACGAAGCGCAGCTGAAGAGCCTCGCGAACTACGAGATTTCCGGCGACGACAGCTTCTGTAAGGTCAAGATCTCCGAGCCGCGCAAGGCCGGCGAGATCTGGGTGGAGGGCGAAGGCATCAAGCCCTATTCCAGCGCCGCCTGCACCCTCGGCGCGCTGGCCGAGCTGAACGCGGCCGGCAAGAAGATCAACATGACCTATCTGTTCGACTCCGCCCGCGGCATCAAGCTGTTCGCCACGGACGCCTTCTATGCCGTCTCTACCAAGGACGGAAAGACGCAGATCGAGCCCTTCATGCTGAAGGCCGATGCCGAGGCGGCCGCGGCCAAGGACGGCGGCAAGGTGTTGCCCTTCCCCGATGCGCTGAAAGCCGCGTCCGCGGCCCGCGGGTGAGAGCCATGAACAGCATCGCCATGAAAGCCGCCGTGAAGTCCGCGCCCGTCGCATCGCCGTTCCATCTCGCCGACGGGGTGGCGGCCCGGCCGACCGTGCCCGGACACATCGTGCTGCGGCCGGAGCGAGACGCGGTGGCAGCGCAGCCGGCGCCCGACCGTTCCTTCGCGGGGCGGGCGCGGCGCTGGCTGAAGCTCAACGCGGGCACCATCCGCGCGACGCTGCTCGGGGCGCTGGCCATCGGCCTGTTCATCCTCGCCTGGCATGTGGTGACGGTGAACCGCATGACCTTCTACGTGCGGTTCATCAACGTTCCCTCGCCCGAGCAGGTGCTGGAGAGTGCGCGCACGGCGTTCTCCACGGGCGCCTTCCTCAATCACATCTACATTTCCTGCCGGCGCATCTTCATCGGGTTTGCATTGGCCGCCGTGGTGGCGGTGCCGCTGGGCCTGCTGATGGGGCGCTTCCAGCTCTTGAAGGAGTTCGTCTTTCCCGTCTCGGAAGTGCTGCGGCCCATCCCGGCCATCGCCTGGGTGCCCATGTCCATCATGCTCTGGCCGACCAACGAGGAAAGCATCGTCTTCATCACCTTCCTCGGCTCGTTCTTCCCCATCCTCATCAATACGCTGCACGGCATGGCGAATGTGGACGAGGTGCTGGTGCGGGCCGCCCGCTGCCTCGGCGCCACAGAGCGGGCGACGTTTCGCGAGGTCTATTTCCCCGCCGTGCTGCCGCAGGTGTTCACGGGGCTCACCGTGGGCATGGGCGTCGCCTGGGTTTCGCTGATCGCGGCGGAGATGATCTCCGGCCAGTTTGGCATCGGCTATTTCACCTGGGAAGCCTACTCGCTGGTTCAATATCCGGACATCGCGCTGGGCATGATCACCATCGGCGTGCTCGGCCTCGGATCCTCCTTTCTCATCCGCATCGCGGGCCGGGCGGTGACGCCCTGGTCGCGCGCCAAGTGAGGCCATCATGGCGATCCCCGCGACCGCGCCGGCGAGGACCGGCCTCATCGAGGTCTTCGACTTCAATCTCGCCTACGACACCATCGACGGCGCCGTCATTGCGGTGCGCGATGCGGACCTCGTGGTGAATCCCGGCGAGTTCGTCTCCATCATCGGCCCGTCGGGCTGCGGCAAGTCCACGTTTCTCAATGCCGTGGCGGGCTTCCTCAAGCCGACCTCCGGCTCGGTCACGGTGGATGGCGAGCCGGTGAAGGGGCCCTCCGCCGACCGGGGCATGGTCTTCCAGCAATATTCGCTCTTCCCCTGGAAGACGGTGCGGGAGAACGTGGAGTTTGGCCTCAAGATGCGCGGCATGGGCAAGTCCGAGCGGGCGGTCGCCGCGCGCACGCTGCTCGGACTCGCGGGGCTTTCGGCCTTCGAGGACCATTACCCCGATCGCCTCTCCGGCGGCATGAAGCAGCGCGTGGGCATTGTCCGGGCGCTCGCCACCGGGCCGAAGGTGCTGCTGCTCGACGAGCCGTTCGGCGCGCTTGACGCGCAGACGCGGGTCATCATGCAGCAGATCCTCACCAACCTCTGGCAGCGGCTGGGCATCTCGGTGCTGTTCGTGACCCACGACATCGACGAGGCGATCTTCCTCTCCGACCGCATCTATGTGATGACCGCCCGTCCCGGCACCATCAAGGCCGAAGTGACGGTGCCCCTGCCGCGTCCGCGCGATGCCGCCCTCCAGCTGACCCCGGAATTCGTGCAGCTTCGGGCCGACCTTGGCGCCCTGATCCGCGAGGAGAGCCTCAAGGCCATGGGCGGCGAGCTGAACGAGGATGCGCTCAAGGGTCTCGCGGTGAACCTTAACGGGGCGAATCTCGCCGAGGTGGTGTGAGGCTTGGCAACCTGATGCCGTCGCCCTCCGGCTGACCGGAGGGCCTATCTTTCCATCGTTGCTGGCTTGTTAAGACAGGGGCAAACGTTGTCATGGCTCCTCCGGTCAAGCCGGAGGACGACGGCGTTATACATGACTATTTCCACATCCTCCCGATAGTCAGAAAATCTGCAATTAATTGACCCTCCAAGGCCTTAGTCCTCAAGAGCGTGGCGCCCTCCGGCTAAAATAAAAATCGAACAACAACCGGACCTGCCCCATGGCCTACGTCGTCACCGACAAGTGCATCCGCTGCAAATTCATGGATTGCGTCGCCGTCTGCCCGGTGGACTGCTTCTATGAAGGCGAGAACATGCTCGTCATCAACCCCGACGAGTGCATTGACTGCGGCGTCTGCGAGCCGGAATGCCCGGCCGCCGCCATTTCCGCCGACAGTGATCCGGCCGCCGCGCCTTGGATCGCGCTCAATGCCGAATATGCGGCCCTGTGGCCCAACATCGCCGAGAAGAAGGAGCCGCCGGCGGATGCCGCGGAGTGGATGAACGTGGACGGCAAGTTCGAGAGCGCCTTCTCCCCGGCGCCGGCTGAGGCGTGAGGCGATCATGAGCAACCTGAACACCGAGACCGTGCTTGAGGTCCGCCACTGGACCGACCGTCTCTTCTCCTTCACCGCCACCCGCGACAGCGCCTTCCGCTTCAAGAGCGGCCAGTTCACGATGATCGGCCTCGACGTGAACGAGAAGCCGTTGCTGCGCGCCTATTCGCTTGCCTGCGCGCCCCACGAGGAGCAACTGGAGTTCTTCTCCATCAAGGTACCGGACGGGCCGCTCACCTCCCGCCTCCAGATGCTGCAGCCGGGCGATCCCATCCTCGTCGGCCGCCGGCCCACGGGCACGTTGCTGCTGGACAATCTCAAGCCCGGCAAGCGCCTCTATCTCCTCGCCACCGGCACCGGCCTCGCGCCCTTCGTTTCCATCGCCAAGGACCCGGAGGCCTATGAAAGGTTCGAGCACATCATCCTCGTCCATGGCTGCCGCGAGGTGGCTGAGCTTGCCTATGGCGAGCAGGTGGTGGCGGACCTCAAGGCGCACGATTTCCTCGGCGAATATGCGCAGGCGCAGTTGCTGCATTATCCCACCGTCACCCGCGAGCCGTTCCGCAATCGCGGCCGCGTCACCGACCTCATGGAGAGCGGCCAGCTCTTCGCCGACCTCGGCCTGCCGGACCTCGACGTCGAGCACGACCGGGTGATGCTGTGCGGCTCGCCGCAGATGATCGCCGACACCAAGGCGCTTCTCGAATCCCGCGATTTCGTTGAAGGCGCGGGCAACCGGCCGGAGGCCTATGTGGTGGAGAAGGCTTTCGCGGAGCGTTGAGCGTTGCAGATTGCAAAATCATGCAACGGGCCGGTAACGATCTGAAGCTAGGCTGCGGCGCCAGATCCCGATGATGGAGATGCTGGTGTCGATACGTTTCGATTTTGGATCGCGCCTGCGCGCGCTGGCCGGAGCGGCCGTCATGCTGGCCGGCGTCGTTGCTGCCGGAGCTGCCGCGGCGGCCCAGCCGGCGGTGGCCGTGACCAATGTGAACCTGCGGGCCGGTCCCAGCACCAGCTTCCCGACCGTGGTCACCGTGCCGGCCGGCGCGGCGCTGCAGACCTATGGCTGTCTCGCGGACTATTCCTGGTGCGATGTCGCGCTGGGCAATGTGCGCGGCTGGATGGCGGCGCAATACATCAAGGTCGTCCCCTCCGCCGGCGCCTCGCCGGTGGTGATGACGGCAGCCGTTGCGGCGGGCCTCGGCATCGCTGCGGTGGCGTTCAACCAGTCCTACTGGAACACCCATTACGTGGGCCGCCCCTGGTATGGCCAGTGGAACCGCTATTACGGACCCTACGCCCGCGGCCCCGTCGGCCATGTGGGCGCCACCAGCTGCCGCAATGGCGTTTGCCGTCACGTGGGCGCCACGCGCGGCCCGGCCGGCAACACGGTGGTGCGTCGCGGCGTGGTGGTTCGTTGATCGAATAATTCGATCAATTGTAGAAAAACAAGTTGTTTGATCGATCCATGGCAGGGGGCCATCCTCGTCGCAAGAGGACCCCTGCCATGACCGACAAGCACCTGACCGACCCCGCCCTCATTCCTGCCGTGCCTCCCGTCGCTGCGCCGTCTTCGAGCGGTCCGCTGGTGACGGCCTTCGGCGGCATCCTGCCGGGGCTTGCCTACACGGTGGTGATCGCGGCGGCGGCCTATGCCATCCGGCAGGTGCCGGGGATGGGGCTCGTCAGCCCGCTCATCCTCGCCATCGTCATCGGCATGGCGCTGCACAACATCTTCGGCACGGCGGCGATCATCAAGCCGGGCGTGAAGTTCGCGCTCCGGCGCATCCTGCGCTTCGCCATCGTGCTGCTTGGCCTTCAGCTCACTTTCGAGCAGGTGCGTTCGGTGGGCGTGGTGGGCTTCTCCATCGTCGCCTTCACCTTGTTCGCCACCTTCTTCGTCACCCGATGGATCGGCCGCGCCATGGGCGTGGACCGGCAGCTCTCGGAGCTGATCGCCGCCGGCACCGCCATCTGCGGCGCCTCGGCGGTGATCGCCACCAATACGGTGACGCGCGGCTCGGACGAGGACGTGGCCTATGCGGTGGCCTGCGTCACCATCTTCGGCTCGCTCTCCATGCTGCTGATGCCGGCGCTGATCCCGTTCACCGGCTTCGACGCCCACGCCTTCGGCCTGTGGACCGGCTCTTCCATCCATGAGGTGGCGCAGGTGGTGGCGGCGGCTTTCCAGGGCGGCCAGCAGGCCGGCGAGTTCGGCACCGTGGCGAAGCTCTCGCGGGTGATGCTGCTGGCGCCCCTCGTCATCGGTCTCGGTGCCGCCGCCGTGATGCGGGCGCGCGGCGACAAGTCGGCCGGCCACGCCAGCCCGCCCATGCCGTGGTTCGTGTTCGGCTTCATCGCCATGGTGATGGTCGCGTCCAGCGGCTACGTGCCGCCCGAGGTGAAGATGCCCGTGGCCACCACCACCACCTTCCTGCTCGCCGTGGCGCTGGGCGCCATGGGGCTGGAGACGGACATGCGCAAGCTGCGGCTCAAGGGCATCAAGCCGCTCCTGCTCGGTGCCGCCGCCTGGCTGTTCATCTCCGGGCTGAGCTTCATCCTCATCAAGACTTTCATGTGATACGAAGGCCCCTGTGCGTCGCTCACCGGCCATTTCATTGTGCCCGCGCGGCGCATGTGCGGGGCGTACAAACGTCCGCGCGGCGCTTGAGCGTGGGGGTCATCGGGCGCGAATGACGCTGGAGCAACTCAAGGTCTTCGTCGCCGTCGCCCGCGCGCTCCACATGACCCGCGCCGCCGAAACGCTGAACATGACCCAGTCGGCGGTCAGCGCCTCTGTCGCTGCCCTCGAGGCGTCCTGCGGTGTCGCCCTCTTCCACCGCGTCGGACGCCGCATCGAGCTCACGGAGGCTGGGCGCGTGTTCGTCCCCGAGGCGGAAGCTGTGCTCGCCCGGGCCGGAGCCGCCGAGACGATCCTTGCCGATCTGTCCGGCCTCAGGCGCGGTCGGCTGTCCATCCACGCCAGCCAGACCATTGCCAATTACTGGCTCGGCCCGCTGCTCCACCGCTTCCACAAGCTCTATCCCGACATCGCGCTGGAGGTGGTGATCGGCAATACCGCGCAGGTGGCGACCGCCGTGCGGGCGGGGGAGGCCGATCTCGGCTTCGTGGAAGGCGAGGTGGAGGAAGCGCTGCTGGCGCGGGTCGCGGTGCCCGGTGACCGGCTGGTGCTGGTGGTGGCGGCGCACGATCCCCGTGCCGACCTCAAGGCCCTGACCCCGGCCGACCTCCTCGACATGCCCTTCGTGCTGCGCGAGCCGGGCTCGGGCACGCGGCAGGTGTTCGAGGATGCCCTGCGCGTGTCGGGGGTTGATCCCTCCCGGCTGAAGGTGGTGCTGGAATTGCCGTCCAACGAGGCGGTAGTCAGCGCGGTCGCCGCAGGGGCCGGAGCGACGGTGATTTCCGATCTCGTCACCGCTTCGGGCCTCGCCATGGGCACGCTGAAGCAATTGCCGCTCACCTTGCCGGCCCGGCGCTTCTACGCCTTGCGCCACGCCGACCGCTACAATTCGCGGGCGGCACAGGCCCTGTTGGCGCTGGTGCGCGAGCCGGAGACGGCGCCCGAGCTGACGCCGGCCGGGCCGGTCAGCCGCCCGCGGCCTCGAGCTCGGCGCTGACCTCCAGCCATTCCTCCTCCGCCTGCGCCAGCTTGTCCGCCGCCTCTGCCCGCTCCTTCGCGAACCGGGCGGCGTCCAGCGGCCTTGCGGCATGGAGGCCGGCGTCGGAGAGCTTTGCATCCAGCCC
This sequence comes from Xanthobacter sp., assembly GCA_041915035.1. GTDB lineage: Bacteria > Pseudomonadota > Alphaproteobacteria > Rhizobiales > Xanthobacteraceae > Xanthobacter. Next base: position 8,064 of record JAYSCE010000018.1, on the reverse strand, counting down.
CTCGATCTGCTTCGTCAGCTTGTCCACCGCCCCTTCCAGCTCGCGGATGCGCTTCTTGAGCGGTCCGGTGGCGATGCGGCGGGGCGCGGGGGCGGAGGCGGCTTCCGCCTTGGTCTCGGAGCGGTCCTTACGCCCCTTGTCGGTCATGCGGTCGCCGTCGGAGCGGGAGAGCACCTCGGCCTTGTACTGGTCGAGGTCGCCGTCATACGCCTTCACCGTGCCGCCCGAGACGCGCCACAGCCGTTCCGCGCAGGCCTCCAGCAGGTGCCGGTCGTGGGAGACGAGGATGACCGCGCCGGGGAAGTCGTTGATGGCCTCGATGAGCGCCGCACGCGCCTCGATGTCGAGGTGGTTGGTGGGCTCGTCGAGGATGAGCAGATGCGGCCCGTGGAAGGTGGCGAGCCCCAGCAGCAGCCGCGCCTTCTCGCCGCCGGAGAGGGACGACACCTTGGTGTCCGCCGCGCCGCCGGAAAAGCCCATCTCCGCCGCTCGCGCCCGCACCCGCGCCTCGGGCGCGTCGGGCATCAGGCGCCGCACATGCTGGGCGGGGCTGTCGCCCGGGACAAGCTCGTCGATCTGGTGCTGGGCGAGGTAGGCGACTTCCAGCTTGTCGGCGCGCACCACCCGGCCGCTCTCCTCCTTCAGCCGGTCGGCGAGCAGCTTGGCAAAGGTGGACTTGCCGTTGCCGTTGGGGCCGAGGAGGGCGATGCGGTCGTCCTCGTCGATGCGCAGATTGAGGTTCTGGAGGATGGGCCGGCCCGGCACGTAGCCCACCGCCACCTTCTCCAGCACCACGATGGGTGGGGAGAGCAGCTTTTCCGGATGGCGGATGGAGATGGCCGCCGCCTCCTCGCTAACCTGCGCGGCCAGGGGCTCCATGCGGGCGAGGGCCTTGAGGCGTGACTGGGCCTGCTTCGCCTTGGTGGCCTTGGCGCGGAAACGGGCGACGAAGGATTCCATGTGCGCGCGCTGCATCTCCTGCTTCTTGCGCGCCTTCTGGTCCAGGAGCAGCCGCTCGCGCCGCTGCCGGTCGAAGGAGGTGAAGCCGCCCTTGTAGAGGGTCAGCTTCTGGCCGGTGAGATGGAGGATGTGATCGACGCTCTCGTCCAGCAGGTCGCGGTCGTGGGAGATGAGGATCACCGTGCGCGGATAATGCGCGAGGTAGTCCTGCAGCCACAGGGTGCCTTCAAGGTCGAGATAGTTGGTGGGCTCGTCGAGCAGCAGGAGGTCCGGCTCCGTGAAGAGCAGGGCCGCCAGCGCAACGCGCATCCGCCAGCCGCCGGAGAATTCCGAGCAGGGCCGCTGCTGGGCGCTTTCATCAAAGCCGAGGCCGGCGAGGATGGTGGCTGCCCGCGCCGGCGCCGCATGGGCGCCGATGTCGAGGAGCCGCATCTCGATCTCGCCCATGCGGTTGGGGTCCTGCGTGGTCTCCCGCTCATGCAGCAGTGCCGCGCGCTCGGTATCGGCGGCGAGCACGCGCTCGATGAGGCTGTCCGGACCGGCCGGCGCCTCCTGCGCCACGCGGCCGATGCGGGTGCGATTGGGCAGGCGGACGGCGCCTGATTCCAGCTCCAGCTCACCCACCAGTGCCTTGAACAGGGTGGTCTTGCCCGAGCCGTTGCGGCCAACCACGCCCACGCGCGCGTTCTCGGGAAGGGCGACGGAGGCATGGTCGATGAGCAGGCGCCCGGCGAGGCGCAGGGAAATATCGTCGAGAACGATCATGCCCGGCTTTTCGCAGGCGAGGCCGGGCAGGGCAAGATGGCGAAGCGCGCGCCTCTAGAGCGTCTCGCCCCGGAGCAGCTTCGGCACCTCGCCGGTGAGGCCGGCCGCATCCTTGATGAACAAGCCCTTGAGGCGGGGCAGCCGGTCCACCAGCCCGAGGCCCACGTCGCGGATGGCGCGCAGGGCATCGGAATGGTTGGAGAACAGCCGGTTGAGCCCGTCCGTGGCGACGCCCATGGCCAAAGTGTCGAACCGCCGCCAGCGCTGATAACGCTCCAGCACGGTCGGCGAGGCGAAGTCGAGGCCGACGCGCGCGGCGTCCGTCACCACCTCGGCGAGAGCGGCGACATCGCGCAGGCCCATGTTGAGGCCCTGGCCGGCGATGGGGTGGATGACGTGGGCGGCATCGCCCACCAGCGCGAGGCGGTCGCCGATAAAGGCGCGGGCCATGGCGAAGCCGAGCGGATAGGCGCGGGGCTTCGTCACCGGCTTCACCCAGCCGAGGCGATGGCCGAAGCGCTGCTCCAGCTCCTCCTGGAAGATGGCGGACGGCAAGGCGAGAAGGCGCTCGGCATCGGCGGTGCGCTCGGTCCAAACCACCGAGCAGCGGTTACCCGGCAAGGGCAGGATGGCGAACGGCCCGGCAGGCAGGAAATGCTCCTCCGCGCGGCCCTCGTGCGGGCGCTCATGCTCCACCACGAAGGTGATGCCGCTTTGCCCGTAGCCCCAGGAGACGGTGGAAATGCCGGCCATCTCCCGGATGCGCGAGCGTGCGCCGTCGCACGCCACCAGCAGGCCGGCGCGCAGCGGCGCGCCCGAGGCGGAGGCCAATTCCACGCCGCCGCCCTCGCTGCGGAAGGAGGTCACGGCCTCCTCGCGCAGATCGATGCCGGCGGAGCGGGCGGCCGTCACCAGCGCCTGCTGCAGATCGAGGTTCGGTACCATGAAGGCGAACGGCTCGCCCGGCTCCACATCGCCGTCGAAGGTGAGGAAGGTGGGGCGCGCCACGTCCTTGGTGCGGCTGTCGGTCACCACCATGGTGCGCATGGGCTCGGCCTTGGCGGCGATCTCGTTCCACACGCCGAGGCTGGTGAGCATGCGCCGCGCGCAGGCGGCGATGGCGGAGCAGCGCCCGTCATCGAGCCCGGCGCGGGAGAGTGTGGGGTCGTAAAGCGCGATGTCGGCATCCGGGCCGAGGCCCTGGCGCAAGGCGAGGGCAAGGCTCAGACCCGCGAGGCCGCCGCCGACGATGGCGACATCCGCCCGTTCCGCCGGCGCAAGATGTGCGGCGGCCGGGCTGGTGGACCAGCCGGTCTCCGGAAGCGGTGCGTTCGGGGAGCCCATGACCTTCACTCCTGATGATCGTTCGTCGTTCTACGCTGCCGGGGGCAGATCGGCTCGCCTATAGGGAAGCCGGCTGACGTTTTGGGGTTGACGGTCGAGGCGTGGGCGTGGCGTCCTGCCCTCGACTGAACCGCGCGACCCGCATCCCGTTCCACCTATTGACGCTGCCGCCCCGAGGGCGCGCTGCCGTCGGCGAGCCCCCCGCATGACCGCCCAGAATCCCGACGTGGAGAAGCTCCTCGGCATCCTTGACCTCGAGCCGCTCGAGATCAACCTGTTCCGGGGTCGCAGCGTATCGCCCACCGGGGGCCGGGTGTTCGGCGGGCAGGTGATCGCCCAGGCCCTCGTCGCCGCCCGCCGCACGGTGGAGGAAACGCGGGTCACCCACTCGCTGCACGGCTATTTCCTGCTCGGCGGCGACCCGACCGTCCCCATCATCTACGACGTGGACCGCATCCGCGATGGCCGCTCCTTCACCACCCGCCGGGTGGTGGCGATCCAGCATGGCGAAGCCATTTTCAGCATGTCGGTGTCGTTCCAGAAGCCCGAGGAGGGCTTCACCCACCAGAGCCAGATGCCCGAGGTGCCCCAGCCGGAGGATCTGCCCGGCGACGAGGTCTGGCGCGAACGCCTCCTTTCCCGCTTCCCCGGTGCAGCCGGGCGCGACTGGATGGCGCACCGGCCGCTCGAGGTGAAGCCCACCAGCCTGGACATGTCTTATCTGGGATCGCCGGGCGCCCGGCCGAGCATCTGGATCCGTGCCCGTGGCCCGCTGCCGGACGATCTGCCCATTCATCAGGCGGTGCTCGCCTACGCATCCGACCTCTCGCTGCTGCAGGCGGCGCTTCTGCCCCACGGCAAGTCCGTGTTCGACCAGGACGTACAGGTGGCGAGCCTAGACCATGCCCTGTGGTTCCACCGCCCGTTCCGCGCCGACGATTGGCTGCTCTACACCCAGGAAAGCCCGGCAGCCTCGGCCGGACGGGGATTCTGCCGCGGCGAGCTGTTCACCCGCGACGGGATTCTGGTTGCTTCGGCGGCACAGGAAGGCCTCATGCGGCCGGTAACGCCGCGCGCATAGGCAGGCGTCGTCTTCGGCGCCGCAGTGCGTCATCACGCAAGTGCGAACGATATGTGTCGTTCCCTTGGGCGCTGAGATTAAAAATTAGGCACTAAAAGCGGCGAGCAGGCGGCGAAGCCCCTGCGGCGCGCGCCGTGGCGGAAAAATATGCACGGGACTCCCGGCATCCGCCGCCTTGCCACTCTCTTGGCACGGTACTTGATTCCTCTGGCCGCAGGCTTGCCAGCCGCGGCGCGGATCTCCCCGACCCGCTCGGCGAAGCCGCCGCGAGAAACACCGCTCGGGCTTCATGCGAAGCGCAGCGGCATCAGGGGACAGGGACCGATCCATGAAGATCGTCATGGCCATCATCAAGCCATTCAAGCTGGAGGAGGTGCGCGACGCCCTCACCGGTATCGGTGTACACGGCCTCACCGTGACCGAGGTCAAGGGCTACGGGCGTCAGAAGGGCCACACCGAGATCTACCGCGGCGCCGAATACGCCGTGAGCTTCCTGCCGAAGCTGAAGATCGAGGTCGCGGTGTCCGCCGACCAGGTCTCCAAGGTGGTGGAGGCGATCACCGCGTCCGCCAAGACCGGTCAGATCGGCGACGGCAAGATCTTCGTCATCCCGATCGAGCACGCCGTGCGCATCCGCACGGGCGAGACCGACGCCGACGCCCTTTGAGCCTCATCTCTTTCACGGAGCATTCATCCATGACGTCCAAGACGTGGTCCCGCGTGGGGGTTCCCGCGCTTCTTCTGGCGCTGGCGGTAGCCGCGCCGGTGCTGGCCCAGACGGCCCCGCCGGCGACTGACGCCGCGACCGCCGTTCCCGCCGCCGCCACCGCCCCCACCGTGAACAAGGGCGACGTCGCCTGGATGCTCACGTCGGCGCTGCTCGTGCTCATGATGTCGGTGCCCGGCCTGTTCCTGTTCTACGGCGGCCTGGTGCGCGCCAAGAACATGCTCTCCGTGCTGATGCAGGTCGCCTACAGCGTGTGCATCGTCGGCCTCATCTGGGTGCTCTACGGTTACTCGCTCGCCTTCACCGGCGGCTCGCCCTTCATCGGCGGCTTCTCCAAGGCGTTCCTCTCCGGCGTTACCGGCGAATCCCTCGCCGCCACCTTCTCGGTGGGCGTGGCCATTCCGGAGTGGGTGTACATCGCCTTCCAGATGACCTTCGCCATGATTACCCCGGCCCTCATCTTCGGCGCCTTCGCCGAGCGCATGAAGTTCTCCGCCGTGGTGCTGTTTGTGCCGCTGTGGGTCACCTTCGTGTACTTCCCCATCGCCCACATGGTCTGGTACTGGGCCGGCCCGGATGCGATCGACGCTGCCGCCAAGGCTCTCGCCGCCGCTGCTGACGGCACCGCCAAGGCCGCCGCGCAGGCTGCGCTCGACGCCGTGAACGCGGACTCGGGCTACATCTTCCAGCTCGGCGCCATCGACTTCGCCGGCGGCACCGTGGTGCACATCAATGCCGGTATCGCCGGTCTCGTGGCCTGCATCATGGTCGGCAAGCGTCTGGGCTTCGGCAAGGAAGCGCTCTCGCCCCACTCCCTGACGCTCACCATGGTCGGCGCCTCCCTCCTGTGGGTCGGCTGGTTCGGCTTCAACGCCGGCTCCAACCTCGAGGCCAATGCCACCACCGCCCTCGCGATGATGAACACCTTCATCGCCACCTGCGCGGCCGGCATGTCCTGGATGTTCGTGGAGTGGCTGGTGAAGGGTAAGCCCTCCATGCTCGGCCTCGCCTCGGGCATCGTCGCCGGTCTCGTCGCCGTGACCCCGCCGTCGGGCTTCGCCGGCATCATGGGTTCGCTGGTCCTCGGCCTCGTCGTGTCGCCGATCTGCTTCATCTTCTGCACCGCCGTGAAGAACGCGCTGGGCTATGATGACGCTCTCGACGTGTTCGGCGTGCACGGCATCGGCGGCATCGTCGGCGCCATCGCCACCGGCATCCTGGTGAGCCCCTCGCTGGGCGGCACGGGCATCTACGACTACACCACCGGTGCGGTCGCGGCCTACGACATGACCGCCCAGGTCATCGCCCAGCTCAAGGCTGTCGGCGTGACTGTGGTGTGGTCGGGCGTCGGCACCGCCGTCATCCTGTTCGTGATCTCGGTCATCGTCGGCCTGCGTCCCTCCACGGACGTGGAGCGCGAGGGCCTCGACATCAACGAGCACGGCGAGCGCGCGTATCACTCGTGATCCTGGCGGGGCGGCCGCGTCGCCGCCCCGGGGGTCTTTAAAAGAGGGGAACCACGTAGAGCCCCGGCCCCGGTGGTGGCGGGGTTTTTCTTTGCCCGCCGCAGCTCGTGGGCGCTGACGCTGCGCCGATCTGCGGGCTTTTCCCGGCCCCCCGCGCCTGATAGAAGCCGCACCATGAGCGGATTTTCTTATTCTTGCGGGGCCCTGCCTCGCCGCAGCCGCCCCCTCGCGGCGCGAATTATCGGCCCGGCCCCCCGCCGGCGCGGCTGAGCGCGCGGGGGCTGCCGGGATTTTTCCGCCCCGACCCTGCCTTCATCCCCCGAGCGTTCCATGACCGAGAAGTCCGAGACAAAGCCGTCCGCCGAGGCGTCCGCCCCCGATTATTCCAAGACCCTGTTCCTGCCGGAGACGGCCTTCCCCATGCGTGGCGGCCTTCCCCAGAAGGAGCCCGAGCTGCTGGCCCGCTGGGCGCGCATCGGCCTTTACGAGCGCCTGCGCGAGGCCGGGCGCGGCCGCGACCGCTTCGTGCTGCATGACGGCCCGCCCTATGCCAACGGCAACATCCACATCGGCCACGCCCTCAACAAGATCCTGAAGGACGTGGTGACGCGCTCCCAGCAGATGCTGGGCTATGACTCGAACTACGTGCCCGGCTGGGACTGCCACGGCCTTCCCATCGAGTGGAAGATCGAGGAAGAGAACTACCGCAAGAAGGGCAAGCAGAAGCCCGACTTCTCCGACGCCGCCGCCATGGTCGCCTTCCGCCAGGAATGCCGCGCCTATGCCGAGCACTGGCTGAACGAGCAGCGCAAGGAGTTCAAGCGCCTCGGCGTCGAGGGCGACTGGGACCGCCCCTACACCACCATGGCGTTCATGGCCGAGGCGCAGATCGCCCGCGAGATCATGAAGTTCGCCGAGAACGGGCTGCTCTACCGCGGCTCCAAGCCGGTCATGTGGTCGGTGGTGGAGAAGACCGCGCTGGCCGAGGCGGAGGTGGAGTATCAGGATTTCACCTCGGACACGGTGTGGGTGAAGTTCCCGGTGGTGTCCGAAGGCGAGCTGAAGGGCGCGACCGTGGTCATCTGGACCACCACCCCCTGGACCATGCCCGGCAACCGGGCCGTCACCTACGCGCCGAAGATCGCTTATGGCGTCTACGAGGTGACCGATGCTCCCGCCGACAACTGGGCCAAGGCCGGCGACCGCCTGATCCTCGCCGACAAGCTGGCGGAGGACGTGTTCAAGGCCGCCCGCGTCACGGCCTTTGAGCGGCGCGGCGATGTTCCCGCCGATGTGGTGGGCAGCCTCATCCTCGCCCATCCGCTCGCGGACCTCGGGCTCGGCGGATACACCTTCAAGGTGCCGCTGCTGGAAGCCGAGCACGTCACCGACGACGCCGGCACCGGCTTCGTCCACACCGCCCCCGGCCATGGCCGCGAGGACTTCGAGGCGTGGGTGAACCATCGCCGCTGGCTGGAGGAGCGCGGCATCAATCCGGCGATCCCCTACACGGTGGACGAGGACTCGTTCTACACGTCCCAGGCCCCCGGCTTCGAGGGCAAGCGCGTCATCACCGAGAAGGGCGAGAAGGGCGACGCCAACGGCGCGGTCATCGATGCGCTCATCAAGGCCGGCAATCTTCTCGCGCGCGGGCGGGTGAAGCACCAGTATCCGCATTCCTGGCGCTCCAAGAAGCCGGTGATCTTCCGCAACACGCCGCA
>JAYSCE010000017.1:13290-19072 GCA_041915035.1 Xanthobacter sp. | reverse complement strand
TCTGACCCGCCGCGATGCGCGCATAGGCGATGCGCGCAGCATCAACGCCCGAGCTTTCCTCGCCCATGAAGGTGCGCGAGGAGCCGGTGACGCCGTGGACGATGGAGATGTTGCCGGCGAGCAGGTTGGAGAGCTGGGCCAGCGAGAGGGTCGGCCGCAGGTCCGACAGCAGGCGCTCGTTCAGGAGCCGGCCGGCATCGTTGGAGGCGGAAAGATCGTTCAGGATCGCCGCGTCGACCTGGAAATCGCGCTCGCCACCGCCGGCCGCGACCACCATGTCGGTGTTCGACAGAATCTCGGCGTTCTTGGCGATGCCCGCGGCGTCGAGCGCAAGGCCGGCCGCATAGGTGCCGATGCGCTGCCAGGGCTCCATCTGCCGCTGGTCGCCCTTCTTGGGAATCTGGCTGTCGAAATTCACCTTCACCAGTGGATGAACCACATAAGGGGCGAAGGTGGTGCTGTCCGTCACCGGACCCGTGCCGGCGGTGAGCGCCTGCCAGTGGGCATCGAGCCCCTCCCCAAGGGAGGAGACGAGGCCGATGCCGGTAATCCAGACGTCGCGCTGGTTCCGGCTCCGGCCTTCAGTCACGTCAGGCATCGGCAAATTCCGAAAGGGGGAAGGAGACGTACTCGGCCACCTTCATCACCACCGGCTTCATCTTGCCTTCGGGCCAGGGCAGCACGCGGAAGGTGAGTTCGGCGCTGCAGATGGGCCTGCCCTCGAGGGTGGCGTTCGTCTTGGCGACGACGAAGCCGGAGCCCTCGTGCAGGATTTCCGAGTAGAGATCGAGATTCTGCCCCGGCAGCACGAAGGTGCGCAGCTTCGCTTCCTTTACGGTCGCGAGGAACGGCATCCGGTCGAAGCGGTTGCGGGCAAGGACCAGCCAGCCGGTGGTCTGGGCCATGGCCTCGATGAGCAGCACGCCGGGCATGATGGGATAGCCGGGAAAGTGCCCCTCGAAGATGGAGCTTTCCTCGGGCACCATGCCCTGGCAGTGGATCTTTTCCAGCGACGGGTCGATGGCGACGACCCGATCGATCATCTTGAAGACTTCAGGACGCATCTATCCCGTCCGGCCTCAGGCGGCCTTCGCAGCGACCAACTCGTCGATGCGGGCGCAGAGGTTCTTGAGCACGAAATACTGCTCGGTCGTGGCCTTGCCGTCGTTCACTTCCTGCGTCCACTGCTCCAGCGGCAGCTTGATGCCGAACGCCTTGTCGATGGCGAACGCGATGTCGAGGAAGTCGAGGCTGTCGATGCCAAGATCGTCGATGGCGTGGCTGTCCGGCGTGATGGTGTCGCGCGGAATGTCGCAGGTTTCCGCGATGATGTTGGCCACCGTGTCGAACGTCGAAGACATGGACTGACGCCTCTCGTATGCTCGGCCCTTGCGGTCGCGGCCCGCCCGCGTGGCGCGCAGGCATGGTGCAAGGCACCGACCGGGGCCGAGGGATGGCCGCATGGCCCCTTCGGAATGAGTTGTCGGCCCCTATAGCGAAGGCTGCAAGAGGTTTCAATGGCCGACGCCGAACGGTCCGCGCGAGAGCTCTCCCGCGGCGGCGCCGTGCGTTGATGCTGCTTCGCACGCCAGCCGTCCGGAGGCAAGGGGGGAGGTCGCCGGGGGGCGCCAAAGCCACGCCCAAGCCGCGCCCATCCTCGCCAGCGCAACCGGCGCGGGCAGGGGCGTTTCGCCAGCCTGCGCTGTGCGGCGACCCGCGCGGGGAGGGGAAGCGCCTTGTTGTGTCAGACGGGGGCATTCCCGAGCGGCAGATACCGATTCGCCTAGGCTGATGCCTGGCTTCCCGTCAGATCGCTCCGGAGAAGGTATTGCACTGCTGCATGGAGCCGCTCTTGAGTCCGCGTGTGAACCAGTTCACCCGCTGCTGAGATGTGCCATGGGTGAAGCTGTCCGGCACCGCATAGCCCTGGGAGCGCTTCTGCAGGGTGTCGTCTCCGATGGCGCTCGCAGCTGTCAGCGCCTGCTCCACGTCGCCAGGTTCGAGAATGCGGTAACGGGCGTTGGCGTGGTAGGCCCATACGCCCGCGAGGCAGTCGGCCATCAGCTCGACGCGGACGGAGAGGTTGTTGGCCTCGGCGCGGGAGGAGGCGCGGGCCTGGGCCTGCTGCACCTTGGGCAGGATGCCGATGAGGTTTTCCACATGGTGGCCGACCTCGTGGGCGATCACATAGGCCTGCGCGAAATCGCCGCCCGCCTTGAAGCGGTTCTTCATCTCCTGGAAGAAGGTGAGGTCGAGATAGACCTTCTGGTCTAACGGGCAATAGAACGGCCCCATGGCAGACTGGGCGCCGCCGCAGGCCGAGCGCGTCGAGCCCGAGAACAGCACCAGCTTGGGATCCTGGTAGGTCTTGCCGTCGGCGCGGAACAGCTCTGTCCACACGTCCTCGGTCTGGGCGAGCACGTTCGCGGCGAAACGGCCGAGCTGGTCGGTAGGCGGGGCCGTGGGCCGGCCGCGCTGAGGAGCGGGTGCAGCCTGCTGGGGCGATCCGCCGCCGTTGATGGCTTCCAGCCCGCCGATCAGAACCGCCGGATTGATTCCCAGCGCCCACCCGATCAACCCCACGACAATGATCGTGCCGATGCCGAGGCCGCCACGGCCACCCGGCATCTGGAAGCCGCCGCCGCCATCGCCGCGCCGGTCTTCCACATTGTCGCTGGAGCGGAAATCCTCCCACCGCATGCTCTTCTCCCGCGGGTGCCAACGCCGGCAGCCTGAACCCTGAGCTTGAACATGGGCTGACACGGCACAAGGAGCAATCCCCGGCCCCCGGGCCGGTTCCATGCTATCAACGTTCCCGTCGCCGAATCGCTCGGCTTGCCCGTCGCCGGGGCCTCATCGGGCGACCACCGGACCGATGCCCCCGCGCCGAGAGCCGAACCCCAGCCGCACGTCGATCGAGCCGCAGCCCGCAGCCCGCCCGCGCGGCCGGCCGCCCAAGGTCGCGGTACCTGCCGCCGATGCGTGGACAGGGCTCGACTTCGCGCGGGAGCGCGGCCTTTACGCCCAGGGTCATGCGCCCATCGCCGGCGCCGACGAAGTCGGGCGGGGGCCGCTGGCCGGGCCGGTGGTTGCCGCCGCCGTTGTGCTCGATCCCGAACGGGTGCCGCAGGGCCTCGATGATTCCAAGCGGCTGACGCGGGCGAAGCGCGAGGCGCTCTATCTGGAAATCTGCGCCACGGCCGAGGTGGCGGTGGCCATGGCGCCGCCGGAGCGCATAGACCGCGACAATATCCGGCAGGCGACCCTTTGGGCTCTCGCGCAGGCTGTCCGCGGGTTGCCGTGCCGCCCGGCCTTCCTGCTGGTGGATGGCAACGACCCGCCCAAGGTGCCCTGCGCGGTCGAGGCGATCATCGGCGGGGACGGGCTGATTGCCTCCATCGCCGCCGCCTCCATCGTCGCCAAGGTCGTGCGCGACCGGCTGATGGCCGGGGTGGGCGCGGCCTTTCCCGCCTATGGCTTCGAGCGTCACATGGGCTATGCGACGGCGGAGCACAGCACCGCGCTCGTCATGCACGGCCCCTGCCTGCACCATCGCCGCTCCTTCGCGCCGGTGCGGGAGCAGCAACTCGGCCTGTTCGGTGGTGGCCCGGTGTCAGACGCGGCGGAATAGTCTCCGCCGCACCGCTGCGGTCGCTCAGTGGTAGCCTTCGCCTTCCCGCACCTTCCCGCGGAAGATCCAGTAGACGAAGACGATGTAGCCCAGCACCACCGGCAGCAGGAAGATGACGCCGAACAGCATCAGGATCTGGCTGGGCGGGGCGGCCGCCGTCTGCCACACGGTGAGGCTCGGGGGCACGAGGTAGGGGAAGGTGGAGATCGCGAGGCCGAGGAAGCCGAGCACGAACAGCCCGATGGTGCCGAAGAAGGGCAGCATCTCCCGCCCCGTCTTCAGCCAGTGCCAGACCAGATAGGTGAGCACGGCGGTGACGATAGGCACCGGCGCCAGGAAAAAGATGTTGGGCCGGGAGAACCAGCGCGTGGCGATGCGATCGAACGCCAGCGGCGTCCACAGGCTCACCAGCCCCATCAGGACGACGACGGCGAGAAGCAACGGCACCGCATGGCTCCGCGCCCGGTCCGCGATGACGCCCTCGGTCTTGACGATGAGCCAGGTTGAACCGAGCAACGCATAGCCCACCACCACGCCGACGCCGCACAGCAAGGCGAAGGGCGTCGCCCAGTCGAGCGGGCCGCCGGCGAAGGCGCCGTCCTTCACCGTGATGCCCTGCACCAGACCGCCGAGAATGATCCCCTGGAAGAAGGCCGCCACCAGCGAGCCGGCCGAGAACGCGAAGTTCCACAGCCGCCGGCTGGACGCCGCCACCCAGCGGAACTCGAAGGCGACGCCCCGGAACACCAGGGCCAGCAGCATGATGATGACCGGCAGGTACAGAGCCGGCATCACCACGGCATAGGCTTTGGGGAAGGCCACCCAAAGTCCGCCGCCGCCGAGGATAAGCCAAGTCTCGTTGCCGTCCCAGAAGGGGGCGACGGTGTTCATCATCACATCGCGTTCCTTCTCCTCCTTGGCGAAGGGGAAGAGGATGCCGATGCCGAGGTCGAAGCCGTCGAGCACCACATACATGATGACCGCGACGCCGATGATGAGGCCCCAGATGACGGGGAGATACCATTCCATGGTCATGTCCTCCTGCGCGTCGGCGGTTCAGGTTCCGGGGGTCATCTGGCCTTCGCCATGGGCGGCGGCGATGGGGCGGGTGGGCCGCTCGCGGGCGGGCGGCTGGATCATGGATTGATCCGGGCCACGCACGATCAGTCGGTTCATGAAGTGGATGCCGGTGGCGAAGATCACCGCGTAGATGATGAGGAATAGCACCAGCGACAGCCCCACGGTCCAGCCCGCAAGGGGCGACATGGCATCCTCGGTCCGCAGCAGTCCTTCCACCACCCAGGGCTGACGGCCCTGCTCGGTGACGATCCAGCCGGAGAGGATGGCGATGAAGCCCAGCGGCCACGCCCAGGAGGTGACGATCAAGTACCAGCGGGTGGTCGTCTCGCGTCCCTTGAAGATCAGCCAGGCGCCGATCCAGCCCAGAAGGATCATGACGACGCCCACGCCCACCATGGCGCGGAAGCCGAAGAACGGGCCGAACACCGGCGGGCGATCCTGCGGCGGGAAGTCCTTGAGGCCCGGGAACAGGCCATCGAGGCTATGGGTGATCATCAGCGAGGCGCCGTGCGGGATCGAGATCTCGAACAGGTTCTTCTCGGCCTTCTCGTCCGGCCAGGCGAACAGCACCAGGGGCGCGGGCTTGGTGCTGTCCCAGTGCGCCTCCACCGCGGCGATCTTGGCCGGCTGGTAGTGCGCGGTATTGAGGCCGTGGCTGTCGCCGACGAAGGCCTGGATGGGACCGACGATGGCGAGCATGCCGATGCCCATCACCATCATCACCTTGGATTCTTCCTTGAACTTGCCGGCCAGCAGATAGCGCGCGCCCACGGAGAGCACCACCAGCGAGGTGGTGAGGTAGGCGGCGAGCAGCATGTGCGGCAGGCGCCAGTGGAAGCTCGGGTTGAAGATGATCTCAAGCCAGTCGAGCGGATAGCCGACGCCATTGCGGATCTCGTAGCCGGCCGGCGTCTGCATCCAGCTGTTGGCGGCGAGAATCCAGAAGGCCGACATGAAGGTGCCGAACGCCACCACGCAGCAGGACAGGACGTGCAGCCACGGCGGCACCCGGTTCCAGCCGAACAGCATGATGCCGAGGAAGGTCGCCTCCAGGAAGAAGGCGGTGAGCAC
>JAYSCE010000017.1:0-13280 GCA_041915035.1 Xanthobacter sp. | reverse complement strand
GAGCTTCCCCTCGGGGACCACCACGGGATTGGTGGCGGTGATCACCTCGAAGCCGATGCGCGGCGCTATCACCGAGCCCACGAACTCGGCATAGCGGCTCCAGTTGGTGCCGAACTGGTAGGACAGGACGATGCCGGACACCACGCCCATGGCGAAGGAGACGGCGAAGATCTTGGTCCAGAAGCGCGCGAGGCGATGGAACACGTCCTTGCCGGTCTTCAGCCAGATCAGCTCCAGCGTCGCGATGAAGGCGGACAGGCCGATGGTGAAGGCGGGAAAGATGACGTGGAAGGAGACCGTGAAGGCAAACTGCATGCGCGCGAGGGTGACGGGATCGAAATCCATGGCGTCCGCTCCTGGCAATCCCGGCAGGGCTGCGCGCCATCCCGCCGCGGATGGGTGCGATGCAACCTGCAGGATGCAGGTCGGACCATAGACTGGGGGACCGGCGGCGTCGATACGCAGGCGCGTGAAACGCCCCTCCAGCCGGGTGCCCGGATGCCGCACCCTCGGCGTGGCGCTAGCTGCGGCGGCGCAGGACGCAGAGAAGTGCGGCAATGAGCGCCATGATCGCGACGAGGACGATGCCCCATTCGACCGCGTTCACCAGCTCAGGGCCCGAGACATCCTTCATTCGGTCGGTCATCCTCCCGGCCTGCTTGAGGCCCAGCGACAGCGTGGAGGTTGCCCCCGCGACGCCGAGGCTGGTGCCCAGCACGCGCATGAGGTTCAGCAGGGAACCGGCCTGCGTCGCCAGCTCCGGTGGTGCGGCCTTGAGGGTGTCGTGGTTGTTGGGGGCGATGAACAGGCCGAGCCCGGCACCGAACAGCATGAAGGCGACGAAGCTCATAAGCTGGCTCGCCGCGGGGTCGCCGACGCCGAGGCCGAGCACCATGAGGCCGAGCAGACACACGCCCATTCCGCCGGCCCCCAGCACCCGGATGCCGATGCGATCGGCGAGGCCGCCGCTGAAGGGGGCCACCAGCCCGAGGATGACAGGGATGACGGCAAGGCGCAGGCCCGCTTCCCACGCGCGTTCGCCGTAGCCGTGCTCCAGCAGGAACGACATCAGGAAGAACATGGCGTAGAGCATGGCGTAACCGAGCACCACGGCGATCGCGCCGAGGGCGAAGCCGGGATTGGCGAACAGCTTCAGGTCCACCAGGGGAAACGCCGAGCGCCGTTCCTGCCGCACGAGCAGCCACAGCAGCCCCGCCGCGAGCACGACGCTGCCGACGGTCTGCGGTGATGTCAGTCCCCAGCCCGCCGCGTGGTTCAGCGCCCGCACCAGGATGACCAGCGCCGGCGCGAGGAGAAGGGCGCCCAGCCAGTCGAAACGGGCTTCGGGTCGCGCACCGCGCGTGCGGGGCAGGGCGATCCAGCCGGCGATGGCGGCGAGGAGCCCGAACGGCACCGTCAGCCAGAAGATCCACGGCCAGCCCAATGCGCCGAGGACGATGCCTCCCACGGCAGGCCCCGCGCTCATGCCGATGGCCTGCGCCGCGGCGAAAACGCCCAGCGCCCTTCCGCGCCTCTCCTCCGGCACGGCGGCGACGAGGATGGCGATGCTGTTGGCGCCGAGCAGCGCCCCGCCGATCCCCTGCACCACCCGCGCCACCACCAGTGATGGCAGGTCCGGCGCCAGCGCGCACAGGGCGCTCGCCGCGACGAAGATGAGATAGCCGACGAGATAGAGGGTCTTGCGGCCATAAATCTGGCACAGGCGCCCGAAGATCGGCAGGAAGGACGCGAAGGCGACGAGGTAGCCAAGCGACACCCAGCTCACCGCATGGAGCCCGGCGTCGAACGTGGTCGCCAGTGTCGGCAAGGCGAGCTGGACGATGGTCGCGTCGAGCTGGCCGGCAAAGGCGCCGATGCAGACGAGACCGACGACGATCCAGGAATGCCACGGCAGGGCTTCAATCGCCGCGAGCGGGGCCGGCTCGAGCGCGAGGCGCGCCCTCAGTGGACTACGCCCGGGCCCGTCCGGCGCGGAGCCGCCTGGAAATCTCTGGTCCATCGATCCGTCGTCGCTGTGTCCGGGGATGTTCTAGTCGATGGCGGCGAGGCTTGTCATGCAGGCGGGGATGCTGCGCAGTGCTGGAGATCGGCCGGGCGATCTTCTATCACCGCTCCACTCTGCCGCCGGGACGACGCGGCACAACCGGGGACGGCATATGGCGCGAAGGCTCGATCTGACGGGACGGGTGGCGGTGGTGACGGGCGGGGCTAGCGGCATCGGCCTTGCTGCCGCAACGGCCATGGCCGAGGTCGGCGCCCGCGTCATCCTCGCCGACCGTGACGGGGACGCGGCCGGACGCGCCGCGGCGGGCCTCCCCGGCAGCGAGGCGCTCGCCCTCGACGTTACCGACGAGGCGGCGGTCTCCGCTGCGTTCGCGCAGGTGGTGGCCGGCCATGGCGGCCTCGACATCCTCGTCAACAATGCCGGCCTCTCCATCCGCAAGGGCCTGACAGAGCTCGACCTCGCCGATTGGGAGAAGGTGTTTGCCGTGAACGTCACCGGCGGCTTCCTCTGCGCGCGGGCGGCGGTGCCGTCCATGACGGCACGCGGCGGCGGCGCCATCGTGAACGTCTCGTCCATCATGGGGCTGAGCGGCGGGGGGCCTTATCCGAACCCGGCCTATCAGGCGAGCAAGGGCGCGGTGGTGAATTTCACCCGGGCGCTGGCCATCGAGCTGGCGCCGGTGAAGATCCGGGTCAATGCAGTTGCGCCCACCTGGGTGCGCACGCCCTTCATCGATCCGCTGATGCGCGATCCGGACAAGCTCGCCGCCATCGAGAGTCTGATGCCGCTCGGCCGCATCGCCGAACCGGAGGAGGTGGCCGACGCCATCCTGTTCCTCGCGAGCCCCATGGCGGCCATGGTGACGGGCCACGTGCTGGCGGTGGACGGCGGCTTTCTGGCGCAGTGAGGGACAGCGGTGCCGGCAGGTCGGGGACGGTGTGCAGGAACTAGGAATGGTCGGAGCCTATAGCCAAGGTTGGTGGTCTCGCAGCAATTCGAATTTCCTGCATGGCAGTGAAAAATGTTTCAAATTCCGCGAGTTCCATCGGGTCATAGCTAAGATAATTCCCGGCATTCCGCACGAGAACGACGTATGAATCTCCGTCATGTCCTTCTTTGAGGCGGAGCGAAATTGTTACGGCACCGCCACCGATTGAGGTGTCAACCCTCTTGACCACGCGACCCGTGAAAACGCGCCTTAAGCCGCGGAAAAAGTGCCACACCATTACTTGTCCTGCCAAGGCTGTAGGCCAAAACGGCGTCACATTATCCTGAGTGTCGCTTATCTTTCCAACTGGCTTTGGCTGCGAGCCACCGAGTTGACGTGAAAGGAAGCCTGCGGCGTGCCGAAGGCGGACGCGAGGGTGACCACCCGGCGGAACAGCGGGGCGAGAACGTATTCATCCGAGAAGCCGATGGCCCCGTGCATCTGCACGCAGTCCTTCAGCACCGTGCGCGCGGTCGCGGACGCCTTCGTCTTCGCCATCGCGCAGGCGATGCGCTCCGTCTCGCCGCCGACGGCCAGGGCGGCCTCGCAGACGAGTGCCCAGGCCGCCATGTGGGCGACATGAAGCGAGGCCGCCCGGTGCTGGAGCGCCTGGAAGGCGCCGATGGGTTGGCCGAATTGGGTGCGGATGCGGAGATAATCCATCGTGAGGGCGAGCGCGCTGCGCACGAGCCCCATCAGGCTCGCGGCGGCGCCGAGCCGCAGACGGTCGGTGGCCATGTGGAACGCCGCCATCGCCCGCGGCCCCTGCGCCAGTTCGCGGCCGGAGCCACGCGGCAGGGAAAAGACGCGTTGCCCGCTGCCGTCGATCGTCCGGCGCAGCGGCACGGCTTCGAGGTCGGCGGTCCGTACGGCGGCGATCCGGAAGGACTGGCCCGCGCCGTCCGCAAAGATGACCTCGTCGGCCCAATGCGCGTCGAACAGCACCAGATCCGTCCCGGGCGACATGCGGAAGGCGCCGGCTTCCGCCAGCAGGACGATCGCCTCTCCGTCGAGCGTCTGCCGCAGGAGAGCTGCCGCCGCCGCGCTCTCGCAATCGGCGAGAAGCGGCGCGACGGCCAGCACGGCCGGCAACGGCTCGGGCGCCAGCGTCGCGGCGGCGCCCTCAAGCAGCATCACCATGTCGAGGGCCGTGCCGCCCCATCCGCCGCAAGCCTCCGGAACGAGGAGGCCCGGCCACCCGGCGCCGCTGATCTCCGCCCATCGGGCGCGGTCGATGCGCGGCCACGCCTCACCGGCAGCGCGGGTCCGCGCGACCCCGTTGCCGAGGAACTGGGCCAGGCTGTCGCGCATCAGAACCTGCTCGGGCGTGGGCTCGATCATGGCCGCTTCCCCCTTGGAAGTTTCAGCACGCGGTCCGCGATGAGGCCGCGCTGGATCTCGTTGGTGCCGCCGTAAATGGACAGGCGGCGGGACTGGAGGAACAGCTCGCTGAAATCGATCACGGTGCCCGCCACCATCTCGGGCAGCTTCAGCGGTGCGGCGGAGCCGGCCAGTTCCTGGGCGATGTCGAGCACGCGCTGGGTCGTCTCCGTGGAGAGGATCTTGAGCCCGGACGGGTCGCCAGCCTTGCCGTGCTCGGAGGCGATCAAAATCTGGAGAAAGGCCGCAGTCAGCGCCGCCACCTCCATCTCCGCCTCCGCGACCTTGCGCTGCCCGTATTCTCCGAGCGCCGGCCCCAGCGCCCGCGCCATGCGGCGAACCCGCTCCAGCGCGCGCAGGGCATGGGAGGGTGCGCCGAGCTGGATGCGCTCCTCGTCAAGCAGGGCCGTGACGATGTTCCAGCCGCCGTCCAGGGTACCTACCACGTTCGCGCGGGGCACCCGAACCTCATCGAAGAACACCTCGCAGAACTCATACTCGTCAGCGAGGGTGCGGATGGGGCGGCGAGTGATGCCGGGCGACTTCAGATCGATGAGGAGGAAGGTGATGCCCTGCCGGCGAGGCAGTTCCTCGTTGGTGCGCACGAGGGCGTAGATCCAGTCCGCATGATGGCCCCAGGTGGTCCAGATCTTATGGCCGGTGACGACGATCTCGTCCCCCTCCACCCGCCCCCGTGTCCTCAGGGACGCAAGATCGGAACCAGCACCGGGCTCCGAATAGCCCTGGCACCAGATCACATCCCCGTTGAGGATCGCCGGCAAATGGCGCGCCTGCTGAGCCGGCGTTCCGAAACGCTGCAGGATGGGGCCGATCTGGTTGAGCCCCTGCGTCGGAAGCTCTGGCGCGCCGATGCGCGCCGCCTCCTCCATCAGGATCACCTGCTCCACCGGCGAGGCGCCCATGCCGCCGAATGCCTTCGGCCAGTGCGGCGCGATCCATCCCCGCTGCGACAGGCGTCGATACCAGGAGAGCGCCCGTGCGGGCTCGGGCCGGAAGGTGAGGTCACGCAGCTCGTGGGGAAGCTCGGCCGCGTACCAGTCGCGCACCTCGCGGCGGAACGCCTGCTCCGCCTCGGTCTCAATCCTGAGCATCGGCCGCTCCCCGCGCCAGCGTCCGGAAGGCGGGATAGGGCGTGCCGTCGCCGAGATGGTCCCAGGCCAGCTCCACCGCGGCGCCAATGCAAGCGCGCTCGGGCGGGCTGTCGATGATGTTGGCGATGAGGCGAGCGCCCTCGGCCAGTTCCACCGTGGCCACCGTCAGTGGCAGCCGGCCGGCGAGGCCCGGCCCCGGCACGCGCACCACCGTCACGGCGTAGATGGTGCCGAGGCCGCTCACCTGCCGCCATTCCACGTTCTGGCTGCCGGTGTAGACGCTGAGCGGGTGGGGCGGATGCTGGAAACGGCCGGTGTCCAGGCACATCTGCAGCATCAGCCGGCCCTCGCGGGCACCGTCCCAGAACGGCTGCGAGGGGACATAACGGTTGGCGGCAGGCACCGGCCTTATTTCGGTTTCGGCCATCTCACACCTCCAGGATCATCGCGGCGCTGCAACCCCAGTTGCGGCCATAGGGGATGACGCCGATGCCCGTGACCAGAGCGTTGCGCACGCCCGGCACCTGCCGCTCGCCGCCCTCGCCAAAGAGCTGCCGCACGGCTTCGGCCAGGTTCAGCCCACCGCTGGCGAGGCCCGGCTGGCCGGCAGAGATCTGGCCCCCGCCGGTGTTGAGCGGCAGCGTACCGGTGAAGGAGAGATCCGTGTCGCGCACGAAGGCCGAGCCCTCGCCCGTGACGCAGAAGCCGAACGCCTCCAACTGCATCAGCACGGCGATGGTGAAGTCGTCATAGGGCTGGAACATGCCAATGCCGGCGGGGGTGAGGCCCGCCTTGGCGAAGACCTTCGGCGCGATGCGGTAGAAGCCGCTTTCGGTAATATCGGCCAGCGGCTCGGCGCCGTTATGGTTGGTCACCTCGGCATAGGCGGTGGGATGGGCGACCTTCTCGATGCCGCGGGCGCGGGCTTCCTCCGCGCTCATCACGAGAAAGGCGTTGGCGCCGTCGCAATACATCACGCAGTCGAGCACGCGCAGCGGGTCGGCGATCGATCGGGACGCCAGATAATCATCCATCGTCAGCGGCTTGCGGAACTTGTCGAGGGCATTGGGATTGCGCAACGCGTGCTCGCGTTGGGTGATCGCGATCTTGCCCAGCGCGCGGGGATCGAGCCCATACTGATGATCGTAGCGGCTCATAAGCAGCCCGAAGGTTGCCGGTGGTCCCTGCACGCCCTGCGGATCCTGAAACTCCGGCCGGTAGGCGCCGTAATTCGCCCGGAAGGCGGTGCTCGGCGCGTCGGCGGAGAGGACGACCGCAATGCGGCACGCGCCCTCGCGAATGGCCCACACGGCCCGCGCAACGCCGCCCGCCGCCGAGCAGCCGCCGATGCCGCCGGCGTTGAGCCAGGTGGGTGTAAGCCCGAGCGCATCCGCCATGTAGACGGCGAAGAAGGGGTTGGTGCCCTCGCTCAGGGCCAGCGTCACCGAGAGGCCGTCGATCTCGTCCTTGGCGATGCCGGTCTTTTCCAGCAGTTCGCTGAGCGCGAGGCCGGCGAAATCATAGGCCGAGCGGCCACTCTGGTAGACCACCTTGGTCTCGGCATAGCCGGCGATGACCACGTCTGTCCGTGCCATTCGGGCACCTCCGGATGATGAAGCGGGGACGGCCGGCCCAAGGCATGGCCGGCCGATCACCGGCGGCACGAGGCCGCCGATGCTGGAAGAATGATACGCAGGTGGATCAGCCGGCCGGGATGGGGGCGAGGCTCTCCTCGTCGTCCGCCTCGCCCTCGCCGCCCATGGCTTCGGCGATGCGAGCGTGACAGGCGCGCACGCGGGACGGGTCGGCGCGCAGCTCCGGCGTGATCTCCTCGGTCAGCACGATGCGCGCGCCCGGATTGAGCACGATGGCCCTGTCCGCGATCTCGATGGCATCCTCGATGCGATGGGTCACGAACAGGCAGGTCTTGCCGAACTCCTTGGCGATGCGATGGAAATCCCGCCGAAGTTTACCCGCCGTTGCATGGTCGAGCTGGCTAAAGGATTCATCGAGAAACACTATGGCCGGGTCCACCGCCAACGCGCGGGCCAGCGAGACGCGCTGGCGCATGCCGCCGGACAGTTCGTGGACATATTTGTCCTGCGCGCCCTTCAGGTTGACCCGCTCCAGCCACGCCAGCGCCCGCGTGCGGGCCTCGGCCTTCGGCACGCCGAGGATGAGGAGGCCAAGCTCGGCATTCTCCACCGCCGTGCGCCACGGCAGCAGCCTGTCCGTTTGAAAGGAAACGGCGATCCGCCCCTTCAGCTCGCGGAACTGCGCATGGGGATCGAAGCCGGCGACGCGGATCGTGCCCTGGTCCGGTCCGATGGTGCCCATGACCAGATTGAGCACCGTGCTCTTGCCCGCGCCGGTGCGTCCCAAGAGCGCGACGATCTCGCCGGGCTCGACACGCAGGCTGAAGTCGTCAACCGCGACGAAGCCGCCGAAGCTCTTGTGGATGTTGCGGATCTCGATGACCGGATCGATCGCGCCCATCACCGCACCGCCACTTCCGGCCGCCACTTCAGGAACAGCTTCTCCACGGCCGAGACGCCCCACTGCAAGGCGATGTTGAGGATGACGAGGAGGAACGTCCAGGCGAACACCTGATCGATGCGGAAGCTCGACTGGGCAAGGCTCATGCGCGAGCCGATGCCGATGGCGGACGCGACGAGTTCAGCGAACACCGCCATGCGGATGGCGTAGCCGACGACCGATTTGGTGGTGATGAAGATGTAAGGGACGATGTGCGGCATGATCATGTAGCGCAGCATCTGCCAGCGGCTCGGCCGGAAGCTCTCCACCATGTCCACCAGATCCTTGGGCAGCGCGCGGATGCCCTCGTAGACGTTCATGGCGTAGAACGGCAGCAGGATCACCGTGAGGATGAAGAAGATCCGGGTCTCGGTGTCCTTGAACCAGAACACTGCGATCAGCATCCAGGACAGCGCCGGGATGCCGGTGTCGATGACGATAATGGCGCGCAGGAAGGGGCGCACAATCGGCACCATGCCCATGACGGCGCCGACGATCACCCCCGCGACCAGCGAGAAGGCCAGCGCCGCGGCGAGGCGCGCCAGCGTCACCAACACGTGCATGCGGTCGCCGAAGAGGATGTCGCCGGTGGCGTGGAGCACGCTCATCGGTGAGGGCATGATGTAATCGGGCACGTGGCCGCTGGCGATCTGCATCGCGATGACCATGGCCGCGACCACGACCAGCGTCGCCACGACGTCGCTTTGTCCCGAGCCACGCCTCGAAGCCTTGCGGGCGGGCGCAGGCCGCAGGGGCGGCCGCCCTGTCGCAACAAGGTTGTCGCTCATCGTGTGCCTTTTCCTCCCGCGTTGCCCGCCATGGGGTGCGCGAGCATCTGCGCGCGACCGGCGGATGGCGCCATTGCGGCGTGGGAGCCGCAGCCCCCGGAGCCGAAGCACCTTCGTTGAACGGACCATAGCACCCCCACCAGCGGCACAAAGCGCGGATTCGCACAGCGCGTTGTTCCAAAATTGGGACAATGCTAGAAAGCCATGGCCCGGGAGGAAGAGATGAACTTCGACCTTAACGCGCTGGTGGTGTTCTTCGAGGTGGTCAACCAGGAAAACATTACTCGAGCTGCGCGGTTACTTGGCCAACCCAAGTCGACCGTGAGCCGAAAGATCAAGCATCTGGAGGATCAGGTCGGCGCGGCCCTGCTCAAGCGCACCAGCCGGCGCATTTTGGTTACCGACGAGGGACGTCGCCTGCACGATCACTGCTCCCGCATCGCCGCGGAGCTGGAGAGCGCGGGGCTGCAGACCACGCAGCGGCGCACCAGCCTGCGCGGCAAGCTGAGGGTGAGCATGCCCATCGATTTCGGCACCGGCTGGATCAGCAGCGCCATCGCGTCCTTTGCCGAGAAGTACGCGATGATCGACCTCGACGTGCACGTCAACGGCCGGTGGGTGGATGTGACGGAGGAGACCTACGACATCGCCATTCAGCTCGGCAGCCACGTCAATCCGGGCGTCCCGTCGCGCCGGCTGACGGCGCTCACGCGCGGGATTTACGCCAGCCCGAAATATCTGGCGCGGCTCGCTTCACCCCCCCGCCGGCTCGCCGACGTCAAGGGCGTGCTCACTGAGCAGCAGGTGGCGGAAGGCATCTGGCGGGCGGATGCGCGGGGCGAGGCGGACCGCCACGGCACCGTTCGCGTCAACAATATCGGCGTCGCCCGCGAGCTGGTGATCGCGGGCCTCGGGGCGGGCGTGCTGCCCAATGTGATGTGCCGGGGCGACGTGGCCAACGGCCGTCTGGTGCGACTCGAAATGGAGGAGGAAATCCCGGCGCTTCAGGCGACGGCGACCTACTTTGCGGGCCGCCACGTGCCGCAGCGCACCCGCGTCTTCCTCGACCACGTGGAGGCCTTCCTGGCCGCCGACGGGCCGGCGCGTCTCGACCGGCGTGACCAGGCCGAGCCGGTGCGCCGCCGCCCGGGGGGCGACGCGCGCAAGGACCCCTTGAACCTCAGGACGCGATGAAGAAGCCAGGATCGATGGACTGCTTGAGCAGGCCGTTCCGCTTCAGGAATTCGCCGGCCTTTGTCATCTGGGCGCGCTCCTCCGCCGAGGCCATGGAGCCGAAGCGGAAGCTCAGCCGCTTCGAGGTCAGCGCATCGAGAAGCACGGGCGCCGGCGCGCCGGCCGAGTCCGCGACAAGGCTCACCGCTTCCTTCGGATCGGCGATGATGCCGTTGATGGCGGCCTCGAACGCCGCGCGGATGCGGCGCACCCGCTCGGGATCGCGTTCCGCCAGCTCGCGCCGCACCGCGATGCCGAAATAGGGCAGATCCGCGCCGCCGCTGATCTCGCGATAGGCGTTTCCGGCGTTGAAGATGAGCGAGAGGTCCTTCCGCCGCGCCAGCGCCGAGCTGATGTTCGGCTCCCAGGAAAGCCCCGCGTCGGCCCGGTTGGCGAGAACCATGGTCATGGACGAGGCCGGATTGTCGACGCCCTGGATGTTGATGTCACGGCCCAGCTCCAGTCCGTAGCGCTCCTTGATGAGGCTCGACACCATGCGGAACGTGCCGGTGGATTGCGGCGCCGCCAGCGTCTTGCCCTTGAGCTCGGGGATGCCCTTGATGGACGGCTCGCCGGTGAGGATGGAGATCATGCTCGCGGTGGTGATGGTGCATAGCATGCGGATGGGCACGCCCGCCTCGAAGCGCTGGGCGAACACGTCCCAGCTGCCGATGCAGACATCGTAGTTTCCGGCGGCGAAATCGTTGTAATAGGTCGAGACCGTCGCGTATTCGCTTGGTGCGGCGAGGCCGACGCCGGGCGCGTCGCCGAGCTTCTTCTGCTGCATGTAGCGGGCGATAAGCACGGTGAAGCCGGGCACCAGATAGGCCCAGCGCACGGCGTCGCCCTGCGCCCATGCTCCCCGCGTCGGAAAGCCCGCCAGCGCGCCCGCGCCGGCACCGAGGCCAGCGCGCAGGAGTGTCCGCCGATCGACGAGATGGCCCATTTCGTCCTCCCTGTTCTTATGCTGCTGATTTGTATTTTCAGGTTCTTTTCTATTCGGGCCGCGCGAGGGCGGGTGCGCGCTTTTCAAGAAAGTCTTCGAGGCGCTTCAGGGCCTCGGGCGGCCGTGTCATGGACGTGTTGAGATATTCCATGAACAGCCCGTCGTCGTGCGACAGGTCGTTGATGCGCGGTAGGACGTTGGTGATCATCCAGTTGGTCTGGGGCACGTTGGAGGCGATCACGTGGGCCAGAGCCTTGGCCTTGGCCAGCGCTTCCCCGGCCGGCACCACATATTGCGCGAGGCCGCAGCGGCTGCCTTCCTCGACGGTGAGGAGGCGCCCGGTCAGCATCATGTCGGCCATCATGGGATAGCCGATGATGCGCTGGGTCCGCACGCTGCCGCCGCCACCGACGAAGATGCCCCGCTGGCCTTCCGGCAGGCCGAAGAAGGTGGTCTCGTCGGCGACACGGATGTGCGCCGCGGAGGCAAGCTCCAGCCCGCCGCCGATGGTGGCGCCATGGAGCGCGCAGACCACCGGGAAATTGCCCCGTGCGAGCAGATCGAAGGTGGAGTGCCACAGATGGCGCGGCCTGCGCTTGCGCGGGGCCTGCCCCTCGGGCGTCAGTCGCTTCGACAATTCGGAGAGATCGAGCCCGGCCGAGAAATTCTGGCCATGGCCGAACAGCACGGCGGCATCGATCTTGTCGCCGGCGTCGTTGAGCACGTCGCGAAGCTCCATCAGCAGCGCGTCGTTCATGGCGTTGCGCTTCTCCGGCCGGTTGAGGCCGATCAGCGCGATGTTGTCCTCGACCTCGTAGGTCACGAGCGCGGGCATGTCAGGCTCCGATACTTGGTGCGTTACTGTCGCTTTGCTTTCCGCCGGAAGCTCTAGCTGCCGGTGCAGATGATGAGAGCATCGAGCGCGACGGCGCCACGGCCGCGCTCGTAGACCATGAGCGGGTTGATCTCGACGTCGGTGATCTCGGGCGTCGCAAGCAGCAGGCGGCCGATGGCCACCGCGACGTCGGCCGCAGCCTCCACGTCCACCGGCGGCAGGTTGCGGAAGCCGTAGAGCATCTTCGACGCCTTCAGCTTGCCGAACTCGGCGATGAACTCCTCCCGGCTGGCGTCCGCCGCGACGAGGCGGACATCGCCCAGCGCCTCGACCATAATGCCGCCGAGGCCGATGACCACCAGCGGCCCCCAGCGCGCATCGCGCCGGCCGCCGACCACCAGTTCCAGCCCCTTCGGCGACATCTTCTCGACCAACACCCCGTCCAGCGCGAGGCCGGGCTGGGCGCGGGAAATGTTTGTGTGCAGCGTCTCCCACGCAGCGGCGAGCGCTTCCGCGTCGGCGAGGTTGAGGATGACGCCGCCCGCCTCCGTCTTGTGGGCCAGTGCGCCGGCCTGCGCCTTGATGACGACGGGATAGCCGATGGCCTCGGCCGCCGCCTGCGCTTCGTCCAGGGTTCTCACGAGGCGGCCGCCGGGAATTGCTATGCCCTCGCCCTGCAGCAGACTTTTGCCCAGCCATTCCGGCAGGGTGCCCTTCGGCAGGGAGCGCCCCCGGATCGTTGCTGGGGCAGCGGGCGTAGGGTGCGGATCGGGCTGGCGGACGATCCGGGCCAGCGCCTTCAGCACCCGATCCGACGAGCGGGAGACGATCACCTTGGACGCTCGGGCGATCTCAAGAAACTCGGGTGGCAGGGGCAGTTGATCGCCCAGCATGGCCATGGCCACCGGCTTCGGGCTCTCGCCCCGCGCCTCAACCACCTGCTCCACATAGGCTTTGGCATGAGCAGGGGACACGATGGGGATTGAGATGGCGACGGCGCCGATGGCCGGCTCCTTCAGTAGCGCCGCGACGCCCGCGCCCACCAGCTCCGGCCGCCACACCGCCTCGGTGCCGAGATCGATGGGATTTTTCGGCGAGATGAACGCTGGCAGCAACGCCTTCAGCTCGGCTTCGGTGGCCGGCGAGAGAGCCGGAATGTCCACGCCGATATCGGCGCAGAAATCGTGGGCGATGCCACAGAAGGCGCCGGAGAAGGTGAGGATGCCGAGCCCGCCGCGCGAAGATGCCGGATAGCGCGAGAGAACTTCCGCCACATCCATGAACTCATCGAGCGTGTCCACCAGATGGACGCCGGCGCGCTCCACCTTGGCCTTCATCACCGCATAGTCGCCGGCCAGCGCGCCGGTGTGCGACTTGGCGGCCTCCTGCGCATGGGGGCTCCGGCCGGGAAACAGCATCACCAGCGGCTTGCCCATG
>JAYSCE010000016.1:18384-19426 GCA_041915035.1 Xanthobacter sp. | reverse complement strand
AGAAATAATTATCCACCGCGCGGCGGGCGGTGTCGGGCACATAGACCTTGCCGTCGTGCAGGCGCTGGATGAGATCGGAGGGGGTGATGTCGATCACCTCGATCTCGTCGGCGCGATCGATGATGGCGTCGGGCACCGTCTCGCGCACGCGGATGCGGGTGATCTGCGCCACGACGTCGTTCAGGCTCTCCACATGCTGGATGTTCAGCGTGGAATAGACGTCGATGCCGGCGGCGAGCAGTTCCTCCACATCCATGTAGCGCTTGGCGTGGCGGCTGTCGGGGGCGTTGGTGTGGGCCAGCTCGTCCACCAGCACGAGGTCGGGCTTGCGGGCAAGGATGGCGTCGAGGTCCATCTCCTCCAGCTGCCGGCCCTTGTAGGGGGCCTTGCGGCGGGGGACGATCTCGAAGCCTTCCACCAGCGCCTGCGTTTCCCTGCGGCCGTGGGTCTCCACCACGCCGATCACCACGTCGGCGCCGTCATTCAGGCGGGTGCGGCCGGAGGCGAGCATCTCGTAGGTCTTCCCGACGCCGGGGGCGGCGCCGAGGAAGATCTTCAACTGGCCACGGCTCTCCCGCTGCGCCTCCTTCAGGAGGGCGTCCGGCGAGGGGCGGTTGTCGCTCTCGCGCTCTTCGGGCATTGCCGTCTCCCGGCCGGGCCGCTCCGGCCCCGCCTGTTCTATTTTGCGCCGGCGAAGCGGTCCAGCGCGAGATTGAGGGCGAGCACGTTCACCCGGGGCTCGCCGAGGAGGCCGAAGGTGCGCTCTTGCGTGCGCTGCGCCACCAGCCGGCGCAGCACGTCCTCACCGACGCCGCGCGCCTTGGCGATGCGCGGCACCTGGAACAGGGCGGCCTCCGGCGAGATGTCCGGGTCGAGCCCCGAGGCGGAGGTGGTGACGAGATCCACCGGCACCGCCGCGCCGGGATTCTCCGCCTTCAGCGCCGCCATGTCGCCCTTCACCCGATCCATGAGGGCGGGATTGGTGGGGCCGAGGTTCGAGCCCATGGAATTGGCGGCATTGTAGGGCTGGGGAACGGTCTTC
>JAYSCE010000016.1:0-18374 GCA_041915035.1 Xanthobacter sp. | reverse complement strand
GGGTACGGGAGTTCGCGGCACCCCCCGGAGCGGCGCGGGTGGGGGCGGTGGGCCGCCGGTGTAATGTGGGGGCGGTGGTGACGCTGGCCCCTATCAGGGCAGAGCCGACCACGGTGCCGTTCTTCTCGATGAGACTGCCGTTGGCCTCGACCGGGAACAGCACCTGCGCGGCGCCGGTCATGGCGAGGGGGTAGGCGAGGCCCGTCAGTGCCGTCAGGAGGACGACGAGGACGAACGCGGGGCGAAGGGTGTTGAGCATGATGGCTCTCCTCAGACGAGGTGAAGGGCGGTGACGGCGACGTCGATCAGCTTGATGCCGGCGAACGGCACCACGATCCCGCCGAGGCCGTAGATGAGCAGGTTCCGCTGGAGCAGCGCCGCCGCCCCGATGGGCCGGAAAGCCACGCCCTTCAGCGCCAGCGGAATGAGGGCGATGATGATGAGGGCGTTGAAGATGATGGCCGAGAGGATGGCGCTCTGCGGCGAGGCGAGCCCCATCACGTTCAGCGCGCCGAGCTGCGGGTAGAAGGCCACGAACATGGCCGGGATGATGGCGAAATACTTCGCCACGTCGTTGGCGATGGAGAAGGTGGTGAGCGACCCGCGCGTCATCAGCAGCGCCTTGCCGATCTCCACGATCTCGATGAGCTTGGTCGGGTCGCTGTCGAGGTCCACCATGTTGCCGGCCTCGCGGGCGGCCACCGTGCCGGTGTTCATGGCGACGCCCACATCCGCCTGGGCAAGGGCCGGTGCGTCGTTGGTGCCGTCGCCGCACATGGCGACCAGCTTGCCCTTGGCCTGTTCGTCGCGGATGAGCTTCAGCTTCGCCTCGGGAGTGGCCTCGGCGAGGAAGTCGTCCACGCCCGCCTCGGCGGCGATGGCGGCGGCGGTGAGGGGATTATCGCCGGTGATCATCACCGTGCGGATGCCCATGCGGCGCAGCTCGGCGAAACGCTCGCGGATGCCGCCCTTCACGATGTCCTTCAGGTAGATGACGCCCAGCACCCGACCATCCCGCGCCACAGCCAAAGGCGTGCCGCCGGCCTTCCCGATCTCCTCGGCGATGGACTGCACCTCGCGCAGCGTCTCCGGCGAGAGATGGCGCGCGCCCGCGCCGGACGCCTGGAGATCCTTGAGGATCGCATCCACCGCGCCCTTGCGGATCACGGCGCCGTCCACGTCCACGCCGCTCATGCGGGTCTGGGCGGTGAAGGGCACGAAATGGGCGTTGAGGGTCGCCATGTCGCGGCCGCGGATGGCGTATTTCTCCTTCGCCAGCACGACGATGGAGCGGCCCTCCGGCGTCTCGTCGGCGAGGGAGGCGAGCTGCGCGGCATCCGCCAGCTCCTGCGCGCTCACCCCGCGCACCGGGCGGAACTCGGCCGCCTGCCGGTTGCCCAGCGTGATGGTGCCGGTCTTGTCCAGAAGCAGGGTGTCCACGTCGCCCGCCGCCTCCACGGCGCGGCCGGACATGGCGAGCACGTTGAAGCGCACCAGGCGGTCCATGCCGGCGATGCCGATGGCCGAGAGCAGCGCGCCGATGGTGGTGGGGATCAGCGTCACGAACAGCGCCACCAGCACGACCACGGAGATGGTGCCTCCCGCATAGGCGGCGAAGCTCGGGATGGAGGCGGTGGCGAAGACGAAGATCAGCGTCATGCCGGCCAGCAGGATGTTGAGCGCGATCTCGTTCGGCGTCTTCTGCCGCTCGGCACCCTCCACCAGATGGATCATGCGGTCGAGGAAGGTGGAGCCCGCCGCCGCCGTGATGCGCACCTTGATGTGGTCGGAGATGACCGTGGTGCCGCCGGTGACGGCCGAGCGGTCGCCGCCGCTCTCGCGGATCACCGGCGCGCTCTCGCCGGTGATGGCGGCCTCGTTGACCGAGGCGACGCCCTCCACCACCTCGCCGTCGGAGGGGATGACGTCGCCGGCTTCCACCAGCACCACGTCGCCCACCTTTAGCGAGGTGCCGGGCACCTCCTGCCAGTCAGTGCCGGTGCCGGTGAGGAGCTTCGCCTGCGTCTGGGTGCGGGTGCGGCGGAGCGAATCCGCCTGCGCCTTGCCGCGCCCTTCCGCCACCGCTTCGGCGAAATTGGCGAACAGCACGGTGAACCACAGCCACAGGATGATCTGGAAGGAGAAGCCGAGGCCGCTCCCTCCCGTCGCGAGGTCACGCGCGAAGAGAACGGTGGTGAGGAGGGCGACCACCTCCACCACGAACATCACCGGGTTCTTCACCATCGCGCGCGGATCGAGCTTCTTGAACGACGCGCCGATGGCCGGCACCAGGATGGCCGGGTCGAGGATGCTGCTGGAACGGGGCTTGGCCATTTATGGCTCCCGGAAGATCAGGGTTTGCCGACAACGAGCGCCACCATCTGGACGGCGGCGACGAGGACGAAGGCGGCGAGGGTCAAAAGAAGGATGAGTTCGGAGGTGCGCAGGGCCGGAGCCCGCGCGGATGGGGCGCGGCGGGTCATCTCAGCCCCCGAAGGTCTGGCCGGCCACCGCCGCGAGGTGCTCCACGATCGGCCCGAGCGCGAGCGCCGGGAAGAAGGTGAGGCCGCCGACGATGAGGATGACGCCCACCAGCAGGCCGACGAACAGCCCGCCATGGGTGGGGAAGGTGCCTGCCGAGGCCGGCACGGTCTTCTTCGCCGCGAGCGACCCAGCCAGTGCCATGGCCGGCACGATCATCATGAAGCGGCCGATGAACATGGAGATGGCGAGGGTGACGTTGTAGAACGGCGTGTTGCCGGAGAGGCCCGCGAAGGCCGAGCCGTTGTTCGCCGTTGCCGAGGTGAAGGCGTAGAGGATCTCGGAGAAGCCGTGGGGGCCGGGATTGCTGATGGCCGCCACGGTGCCGGGCAGCACGGTGGCGACAGCCGTCCAGCCGAGCATCATCAGGGGCAGGACGAGGATGGCGAGCATGGCCATCTTCACTTCCTTGGCCTCGATCTTCTTGCCGGCATATTCGGGCGTGCGGCCCACCATCAGGCCCGCCACGAACATGGCCACCACCACGAACAGCAGCATGCCGTAGAGGCCCGCGCCCACGCCGCCGACGATGATCTCGCCCAGCTCCATGTTGATGAGCGGGATCATGCCGCCGAGGGCCGTGAAGCTGTCGTGCATGGCATTGACCGCGCCGCAGGAGGCGGCGGTGGTGATGACGGCGAACAGGGCGGACGCGACGATGCCGAAGCGCAGCTCCTTGCCTTCCATGTTGCCGCCCGTCAGACCCAGCGCGTTCAGCCCCGGCGTGCCGGCGGCTTCCGCCCAGTAGGTGACGGCGACGCCCGCCACGAAGATGACGCCCATGGCGGCGAGGATCGCCCAGCCCTTGCGCACGTCGCCCACCATGCGGCCGAACACGTTGGTGAGGCCGGCGCCCAGCGCGAAGATGGAGAGCATCTGCACGAAGTTGGAGAGCGCGGTGGGGTTCTCGAACGGGTGGGCGGCATTGGCGTTGAAGAAGCCGCCGCCATTGGTGCCGAGCATCTTGATGGCCACCTGCGAGGCCACGGGGCCGACCGCGATGGTCTGCTTCGCGCCGTCCAGCGTGGTCGCATCCACGTAGGGCCCGAGCGTCTGCGGGATGCCCTGCCACACCAGGAACAGGGTGTAGGGGATGCACAAAGGCAGCAGCACGTAGAGGGTGCAGCGGGTGACATCCACCCAGAAATTCCCCACCGTCTGCGCCGAGGCGCGGGAAAAGCCGCGGATCAGCGCCACCGCCAGCGCGATGCCGGTGGCGGCGGAGAGGAAATTCTGGTGGGTCAGCCCCAGCATCTGCGCGAGATAGCTCAGCGTGCTCTCGCCGCCGTAGTTCTGCCAATTGGTGTTGGTGAGGAAGCTGACGGCGGTGTTCAGCGACAGGTCCGGCGGCACCGCCGCCATCTCCTGCGGATTGAACGGCAGCAGGTCCTGCAGCCGCAGGATCGCATAGAGCATGAGGAAGCCGGCCACGTGGAACACCAGCATGGCGAGGGTGTAGCCGAGCCACGTCTGCTCGCGCCTCGGGTTCACGCCGGCGAGGGCATAGAGGGCGCCTTCCACCGGGCGCAGCACGGGGGAGAGAAAGATGCGCTCGCCCGCGAACACGCGGGTCATGTAGCCGCCGAGGAGCGGGGTGAGCGCAAGGATGATCGCGCAGAAGAGGGCGATCTGAATCCAGCCATTGAGGGTCATCGGGGCCTCCTCAGAACCGCTCGGGCTTCAGCAGCGCGAGGGTGAGGTAGAAGAGGAGGCCCAGCGTGATGAGGCCTCCGAGCAGAAAATCGAGAGTCATGGGGTTTTCCTTCGATGCGGCGGCAAGTGCGGCCTGTATTCGGCCGGCGCTAGAGCCGCTCGCAGGCATAGCCGTAGCCAATGGCCAGGGCGAAAAGCGCGGCCGCCAGGGCGAGCATCAGAATGTCGAGCATGAGACCTGAGCCTCTAAAGGTGTCGGGCCGCGAAGACGCGGGAAGACCTACGTCGCGGTCGGCCGCAGCGCATGGGAGCTTTCACCCGGCGCCGCTCAGCGAGGGGAAGGTGTCACCTTGCGCATAAAGATTCGAGACGGGCCGCCACCGGCCGAAATAAAAATCGCATAAAGAAACGTGGGTCGGCGCACCGCGCGAGACAAACAAAAAGGGCGCCCGCAGGGGCGCCCTTCGCGTTGCAATCCGGCGGCTTGCTTCAGTGGGCGTGGCCGAGATAGGCGGCGCGCACGGCGGCGTCGTTGCGCAGCGCCTCGGCCGGGCCCTTGGCGGCGACGCGGCCGTTTTCCAGCACATAGCCGAAGTCGGCCACCTCCAGCGCGGCGGCGGCGAACTGCTCCACCAGCAGCATGGTGATTTTCTGCTCCTTGAGCCGCGCGATGGTGGCGAACACCTCCGCCACGAGGCGCGGGGCAAGGCCCATGGAGGGCTCGTCCAGCAGCAGCACGCGCGGGTTCAGCATCAGCGCGCGGGCCATGGCGAGCATCTGCTGCTCGCCGCCGGAGAGGGTGCCGGCGAGCTGGGCGCGGCGCTCGGCGAGGCGGGGGAAGAGGGTGAACATGCGGTCGAGGTCGCCTTCCACGTCGCCGCGCTCCCGCGCCCCGGTGAGGCGGGGGAAGGCGCCGAGCAGGAGGTTGTCCTTCACGCTCTGGGTGGGAAACACGCGCCGCCCCTCGGGGGAGTGGGCGAGGCCCTTCTTGGTGATCTTGAAGGAGGGCTGGCCGGTGAGATCCTCCCCGCCGAGGCGCACCGTGCCCGATTCCGGCACGATCATGCCGGAGATGGCGCGCAGCGTGGTGGTCTTGCCGGCGCCGTTGGAGCCGATGAGGGTGACGAGCCGGCCTTCCTCCACGCTGAGGGAGAGGCCGTGCAGCACCTTCACCTTGCCGTAGCCGGCGACGAGATCGGTCACTTCGAGCATGGCGATCTCCTCATTCCGCCGCGGCGGCGGCGCCGCCGAGATAGGCCTCGATGACGCGTTCGTTGGCCTGCACCTCGGCCGGCTTGCCTTCGGCGATCTTCTGGCCGAAATCGAGCACCGTCACCGTGTCGCACAGGCCCATGACCACATCCATGTGGTGCTCGATGAGCACGATGGTGAGCCCCGCGTGGCGCACCTTCTTGATGATCTCCACGAGGTGCTTGATGTCCGGCGCGGTGAGGCCGGCGGCGGGCTCGTCGAGCAGTAGCAAGGCGGGGTCGAGGGCCAGCGCGCGGGCGATCTCCAGCAGGCGCTGCTTGCCGTAGGGCAGGTTGCGCGCCTCCTCGTTGGCGAGGTCCGCGAGGCCGACGAAGTGGAGGAGGCTCATGGCCCGCTCGCGCGCCGCCTTCTCCTCCCGCCGGATGCGCGGCAGGCCCAGCGCCACCTCGGCGAAGGTCGCCTGATAGGTGTGGTGAAGGCCCACCAGTACGTTCTCGATCAGCGTCAGCTCGGCGAAGAGCTGCACGTTCTGGAAGGTGCGGGCGATGCCCTCTCCGGCGATGTCGGAGGAGGTCTTGCCGGCCATCTCCTGGCCCTTGAACCGGACGGCGCCGGTGGTGGGCACGTAGATGCCGGTGAGCACGTTCATCATGGTGCTCTTGCCGGAGCCGTTCGGGCCGATGAGGCCGTGGATGGTGCCGGGCTTCACCTCGATGGACACCTGATCCAGCGCGCGCAGGCCGCCGAACTGCATCACCACGTTGTCCACATGGAGCAGCACGCCGGAATGGCCCTCGTGCGAGGCGGTGACGGCCTTGCCGTGGGTGTCGGCGTGAATGACGGCGTGGGCCTGCACGAGGCTCGGCCAGAGCTGGGCGGCGGCGCGCTTGAGGAAGCCGACGATGCCCTCCGGCAGGTAGTAGACCACGAACAGGATCATCACGCCGAACACGGCGAGCTTGTAGTCCGTGATCTTCTGCAGCAGCAGCGAGAAGGCGAAGAAGGCGAGGCACAGCACCACGGGGATGGCGTTGCGCACCCGGTTCTCGGGATCCTTCACGAAGGCCCGCGCGCCGGCGATGACGGCGATGAGCGCAATGGTGCCGGCGATGTAGCGGAACAGTTCGATGTCGGAGAGCAGGTTCGGCAGGAACACGATGATGACTGCGCCGAGGATCGGCCCCAGCCGCGACTTGCGCCCGCCCACCGTGACCGCCAGCAGGAACTGCACGGACAGTTCGAAGCCGAAATTGTTCGGCGCGATGTACTGCTCCGAGTAGGCGAACAGCGCCCCCGCGAGCCCCGCAAGGCCGGCGGAGACCACGAAGGCCAGCACCTTGTGCTTGTACACCGACACGCCCATGCAGTCGGACGCGATGGGGCTGTCGCGCAGCGCCTCGAACGCCCGCCCGAGGTGGGAGGCGAGGATGCGGTTGATGACGATGAGCGTCAGCACCAGCGCGATGGCGGCGATGTAGTAATATTCCACTTCCTTCATGCGCTTCAGCGACATGTCGAACAGCGGGATGCTGTCGCCGAGCCACCTGAGGTCGATGAAGAGCGGCGTCGTCAGCTTGATGCCGAGCGGGCCGTTGGTGAGGTCCGTCATCTCGTTGATGAGGATCTGCACGATGGTCCCGAAGGCCAGCGTCACCATGGCGAGATAGGGGCCGGTGACGCGCAGCGCCGGCAGCGCCAGCACCACGCCGAATAGCGACGCGACGATGATGGCGAGCGGCAGCGCCGGCCAGAAGCCGATGCCGAAATGCATGGACAGGCAGCCGGCCGTGTATGCGCCGATGCCGAACAGCGCCGCATGGCCAATGGACACCTCGCCCGTATAGCCGAACACCACATCGAGCCCGAGCAGCAGGATCGAGAAGATGGCGATGGTGACGAGCAGGTGGAGATAATAGGGGCTCGTCACCACGAAGGGCAGAACGACGAGCACCGCGAGGCCGAGGAGCGACCCCGTGGAGGAGAGGAGGCGGCGCGCGAGCATGGGGCTCAGACCTTCTTGATGGTGGCGCGGCCGAACAGGCCCGAGGGCTTCAGCGAGAGCACCAGCAGCAGCAGGACGAGGCCGGGCACGTCCTTGTATCCGGTGGAGATGTAGTAGCCGGTCAGCGTCTCGGTGATGCCGAGGATGAGGCCGCCGACGATGACGCCCATGCCGCTCGACAGGCCGCCGATGATGGCCACCGCGAACGCCTTCAGCCCCAGCACCGCGCCCATGGTGGCGCCGGTGAGGGTGACCGGGGCGATGAGCACTCCGGCGAAGGCCGCGGTCATGGAGGAGAGCGCATAGGAAAAGGTGATGACGCGCCGCGTGTCGATGCCCATCAGGCCCGCCGCGTCGCGGTCATTGGCGGTCGCCACCACGGCCTTGCCGAAGATGGACCGCCGGTTGAAGATTTCCACCGCCAGCATGATGGCGAGCGCGCCGATGACGATGGCGATCTCCATGGGCTGGATGCGCACCGGCCCGATGGTGAGCGCCGCCTCCGGCAGCGGGGAGGGGAAGCGCAGGGCGTCGCGGCCCCAGATGTTCTCGGCGAGATTGCGGAAGATGATGCCCAGCGCGATCGTCGCCATGATCCAGCCGGCTTCGGACTTCGCCTTCACCGCCTGCCGCACGCCGAGCCATTCCACCACCGCGCCCTGCGCGAGGCCGAAGGCAAAGACGATGGGCAGCATGAGCAGGTAAGCCCAGAGCGTGCCGAGCGCCTGGCCGATGAGGAAATTGATGGTGGTGAGGCCCACCAGAGCCCCCAGCATCAGGGCCTCGCCCTGGCCGAAGTTCAGGGTCTTCGAGGTGGCGAAGGTGAGCTGATAGCTGAAGGCGATGACGCCGTAGATCATGCCCACGGCGATGCCGCTCACGATGAGCTGCGACAGGATGTTCATGACGGTCTCCGGAAGGGGGCGCGGCCCCCGCGTCGGGGCAGGGTTCCGGGCAAACCGGCCGCCGCGCTCATTGGCGCGGCGATCCGAATGGTGTTGGGGCGAGTAGGGGGCGGCAGCTGAGGGACGCGTTATGAACCGCCACCCCACCCAGTGCCGCTATGCCCCGGCTGGTCCGAGGCATTCCCTTGGCCGCTGGGCCGGCTTCAAAGCTCGGCAGTACTCCCGGCCAACCCGTGAATCCCCCGGACGAGCCGGGGGATGACGGTGCGGTGGGGCGCCGCCCGCAATCCGAGCCCTCGGCTCAGTTCTTGGTCTTCACCCGCACCGCCTTGTCGCCGGCGATGTCTTCGGGGTGGGCGGCGACCACGCGGCCGTCCTTGACGAGGCCGAACACCGGGATGTTGGCGGTGATGGCCTCGTGGTCGGTGGCGGAGAAGGGCTTGTCGTAGACGGTCACGACGCCCTCGACCTTGGTATTGAGGTTTTCCAGCGCCTCGCGGACCTTGCGGCCGTCGGTGGAGCCCGCCTGCTTGATGGCGGCGGCGAGCAGCAGCACCGAGTCATAGCCCTGCGCGGCCGAGACCGGCGAAGGCATGCGGTCGATCTTGTAGGCGGCCTGGTAGGCCTCGATGAACGCCTTGCGCTTGGGGGTGTCCGGCAGCTGGATGAAGGTCTGCGGCATCATCGCGCCGTTGCCGTTGGCACCGGCGGTGTCGATGAAGTTGGCCATGGAGAGCGTCCACGAGCCGATCATCGGCACCTTCCAGCCGAGCTTGGCCATGCCGTTGGCGATCTGCGCCAGCTCGGGGCCGATGGCGTAGGTCAGCACCACGTCGGCGCCGGCTTCCTTGGCGCGCAGCAGCTGCGCGGTCATGTCGGTGTCGCCGATGTTGAACTTCTCTTCGGCGACCGGCTTCACGCCCATGGTGGCGAGGGCCTTCACCAGATCGGCACGGCCGAGCTGGCCGTAATTGGTGCTATCGGCGAGGATGGCCGGCTTCTTGAAGCCCTGCCGCTTCACGGCTTCCTCGGCGATCATGGCGCTCTGGATGGCGTCATTGGCGGAGGTGCGGAAGATGTAGTTGTTCTTGTTGTCCGGCGGCACGAACTGCTTGGAGATCAGGGTGCCGGTGGCCACGTTGTTGATCACCGGGATCTCGGCTTCCTGGTAGAAGCGCTGGGAGGCGAGGGCGACGCCGGTGTTGATGTAGCCGAGGGTGGCGACCACGCCCTCCTTGTTGATGAGCTCCTGGGCGATCTGCACGCCCACCTCGTTCTTCGCCTCGTCGTCGCGCTCGACGAGCTGGAGGGGACGGCCCAGCACGCCGCCGGCCTTGTTGACCTCTTCCACCGCGAGCTTCACGCCGTCGCGCATGCTGACGCCCATGGAGGACGAGCCGCCCGTGAACGGGCCGGTCAGGCCGATCTTGATGGGGTCGGCGGCGTAAGCTGCGCCGGAAACGGCAAGCCCGAAAACGGCAACGCCTGCGGCCAAAGCCGCGACCATGCTCCTCAGTCGCATCTTCTACTCCCTGTGTTCCCGATTATTCGGTTATTATACTTTGGTAGTACCCGCCCGCTCGTTGGCGGGGCGGCTCTCAATCGTTTAAGCGAATTGAGCGGGGCGCGCCACCATAACCTAGCGGAATGTTGGGTGCGGCCTTTGCTGCTGCCGTTTTTGCAGGCAGCCGCACCGTGGCGATACGGATCGCCTGTGATTTCGGACCACGCATTTTTGAAGCAATGAGCAAGATGTGATCGGGCGATACGCCGTCCAGCGCGGTCTTTCCGCAGTTGCGCTCAGGCTTTCGCAGGTGCGAAGGATTCGTTGACGTGACGTGCAGCCCCCGCCTATGGTCGGACCGACGGTTCCCGCAAGGGATCAAAAGGGAACGCGGTGCTCCGGTCTCACCGGAAATGCCGTGGCTGCCCCCGCAACTGTAAGTGGCGAGTCCTCTGCCATCAGCCACTGGGTCGCACGACCTGGGAAGGCGGCAGCAAGGGCGATGACCCGCGAGCCAGGAGACCTGCCGTCAGCCGTGGTCATGCGCGAGCACATCGGGCGGGGTTCTCCTGATGGCGGTTTTTCCGGCCTCTCGCGGCCGGGGATGCCTCGTTCGCGGTGACGGACCACCCGTGCCGTCGAGTTTCCTGATGTCTTCCGCCGTTTCCTCCCGATCCCGCCGCGCCCTGCCGGCCGCGGCCCTGCTCACGCTTGCCTGTGTTCCGCTTGCCTGCGTTCCGCCCGCCCTCGCCCAGACGGCGGACGACCAGAACGCGGGCGACCTGCCCACCATCGTCGTCAGTGCCACCGGCATCCCCACCCCCGAGACCGAGGTGGCGAGTTCCGTCAGCATCGTCACGGAGCAGGACATCGCCCGCAACCAGCAGCGCACCCTGCCGGACGTGCTGCAATCCCTGCCCGGCCTCAACGTGGTGCAGACGGGCGGCCCGGGCGGCACCACCTCGGTGTTCATCCGCGGCACCAATTCCAACCATGTGAAAGTGCTGATCGACGGCATCGACGCCGGCAATCCGGCCGCCACAAACGGCGCGTTCGATTTCGGCAAGCTGCTCGCGTCCGATCTCGAGCGGGTGGAGGTGCTGCGCGGCCCGCAGTCCGGCCTCTATGGCTCGGACGCCATCGGCGGCGTCATCTACATCACCACCAAGAAGGGGGAGGGGCCGCCCAAGGTCTCGTCCTATGTGGAGGGCGGCGCGCTCGGTACCTTCAATCAGTATGCGAGCCTTTCCGGCTCCACCGAGAAGCTGGCCTATTCGTTCAACGTCACCCATTTCTCCTCCACCGACATTCCGGTGACGCCGCAGACCGTCGGCCCGCCCTTCTGGCCGCGCAATCCCAACGCCTACGACAACTGGACTTACTCCACCCGGCTCGACTGGCAGGCCACCGAGACCTTGGCGGTGAATTTCGTCGCCCGCTACATCGACACCAGCCTCGCCTTCACGCCGGACATTTATCCCCCGCCCACCTATGCCGGCCTTCCCGCCGCGCTGCGCTCCACGGCCTATACGGGCATGTTCTTCACCAAGGGGGAGGGGGTGTGGACCGCGCTGGATGGCAATCTCGTCACCACCTTCGGCGCCAGCGAGATGACCTCATCGAGCCCGACCGTCGGGCCGAACCCGGACGTGAACGGCACCTATGACGGCGACCGGCAGGTCTATTACGTCCGCTCCAACTATCTGGTGGCGCCGGGCCAGAACCTGCTGGTGGGCGCCGAGCGGCGGAACGAGGCCATGACCTCGTCCACCGCCTATACCGCTGTGGACGCCTCCACCGGCGACACGGGCGTCTATGCCGAGTATCAGGGCAATCTCTGGAACCGGCTCTTCTTCGCCGCCAACGTGCGCTACGACGCGGACGACAGCTTCGGCGACCACACCACCTTCCGTCTCGCCCCGGCGCTGCTGTTCGACGAGACCGGCACCAAGCTGAAGGCGAGCTACGGTACCGGCTTCAAGGCGCCGACCCTCTACCAACTCTACGCGCCCTATTACGGCAACGCGAGCCTCCAGCCGGAGGAGAGCGAGGGCTGGGATGCGGGCTTCGAGCAGAAGGCGTTCGCCGAGCGCGTGCTGTTCGGGGTGACGTACTTCCACAACAACATCACCAACCTCATCAGCTATGATCCGGTGACCTACCAGAACGTCAACATCTCCAGCGCCGTGTCGCAGGGCGTGGAGGCATTCGTGGCGGTGAAGGTGACGGACCGCATCGATGCGCGGGTGGACTACACCTACACCAGCGTGGTGGGCTACGTGCCGCCCGGCCAGCCCTTCGGCGCCGCCTGCGCGCCCATTAATGCCACCTCCTGCTATCCCCTGCGCCGGCCCAACAACAAGGTGAGCCTGACGCTGGGCTGGCGCCCCACCGACGAACTCGATCTGGCGGCAAGCCTTGTCTATGCGTCCTCCTGGTGGGACATCGTGCGCCTCACGTCGAACTACATCGACCAGCCCGGCTATACGGTGGTGAATCTCGCGGCGAACTACCGGGTGAATGCCGCCACCACCGTGTTCGGGCGCATCGACAATCTGTTCAACCAGACCTACGAAAACCCCAACGGCTTCCTCGCTCCCGGCTTCGGCGCCTATGGCGGGGTGAAGCTCACGTGGTGAGGCCTGATCGGTGAGGCAGCAGTGAAAGGCGCGGTGGCCGGGCTGGTGCTCGTGGCCCTTCTCGCCTCCGCCCCGGCGGGGGCGCAGGAGCCGCACGCCCGGCCCCGCGTCGTCTCCCTCAACCTGTGCACGGACGAGCTGGCCCTGCGGCTGGCCGATCCCGGGCAGGTGCTCTCCGTCACCCATCTCGCGCGCGATCCGCTCTCGTCCAACGTGGCGGACCTTGCGCGCGACGTGCCCGTCAATCGCGGGCTGGCGGAAGAGGTGGTGCCGCTGAAGCCGGACCTCGTGCTGGCCGGGGCCTATACCGCCCGCAGCGCCACCGCCGTGCTGCGCCGCCTCGGCTTCGAGGTGGTGGAACTGACCGAGCCGCAGACCCTCGACGAGGCCTACGCCCAGATCCGCATGGTGGCGGCGCGCCTGGGCGTGCCGGAGCGTGGCGCGGCCATGGTGCGGGAGATGGAGGCCGCGTTCGCGCGTCTGCCGCCGGTCGTCGGTCCGCGACCCACCGCCGTGGTGCTGCGCCCCAACGGCTTCACCACCGGGCGCGGCTCGCTGGCCGACGAACTGATGGAGAAAGCCGGCCTCGCCAACCTCGCGGGCCGCCTCCCCACGGACAAGATGGGCCAATTGGCGCTGGAGGAGATCGTGCGCGCCGCGCCCGACCTCGTGGTGGTGAATGCCGATGAGGCGGCGCCGCCGTCGCTGGCGGACGCGCTGCTGCACCATCCGGCTCTCGCCCCCTTCAAGGACCGCACGCTGGCGCTGCCGCTCAAGCTGTGGACCTGCGCCGGGCCGGACCTCGCCGAGGCGGCGACGCTTTTGGCGGCCGCGCGGGCGCGCCTCTCCGGGTCGGAAGCCGCGCAGCCGGCGGGCGTCCACCACGCGGCCGCCGAGGGGGCACACTGATGCCATCGCGCGTCGTCCTCGGTCTCGGCCTCCTGGTCGCAGTGCTGTTCTGCGCCTCGGTGGCGGTGGGCTATGCGCCGCTCGACCTTGGCGCCGCCTTCGGCGATCTTCTCGCCGGGCGGCCGAGTGTTGCGGCGCTGGTGCTGTCGGAACTGCGCCTGCCGCGCGCCATTCTCGGCGCGGCGGTGGGCTTCAGCCTCGGCCTCACCGGGGCGGCCTTGCAGGGGCTGATGCGCAATCCCCTGGCCGACCCCGGCGTGGTGGGCGTCTCCGGCGCGGCGGCGCTGGGGGCGGTCATCGCCTTCTATTTCGGCTTCTCGACCTCCTTCGCGCTCGCCTTGCCGATGGGCGGCCTGATGGGTGCTGCGGTGGCCACCGCCGTGCTGCTCGCCCTCGCCGCGCGGGGGGCGGGGACGGTGATGCTCATCCTCGCCGGCGTCGCCCTCTCCAGCCTCGCGGGCGCGCTCACCGCGCTGGCGCTGAATCTGGCGCCGAGCCCCTATGCCGCGCTGGAGCTGGTGTTCTGGCTCATGGGCTCGCTGGCCGACCGCAGCCTCGTGCATGTGGCTCTGGCGCTGCCCTTCATGGCGGTGGGCTGGACTCTGGTGCTTCGCACGGGTCCGGCGCTCGATGCGCTCACATTGGGCGAGGATGCCGCCGAAAGCCTCGGCTTCCCCCTGCGCCGGGTGCGCCTCCTCGTCA
This sequence comes from Xanthobacter sp., assembly GCA_041915035.1. GTDB lineage: Bacteria > Pseudomonadota > Alphaproteobacteria > Rhizobiales > Xanthobacteraceae > Xanthobacter. The sequence goes on along the minus strand of JAYSCE010000016.1, from coordinate 4,307 downwards.
TCGGCGGCACCGCGGCGGCGGTGGGGGCGAGCGTGGCGGTGGCGGGGGCCATCGGCTTCATCGGCCTCGTGGTGCCGCATCTGGTGCGTCCGCTGGTGGGCCACCGGCCGGGCCGGCTCCTGGCGGCGAGCGGGTTGGCCGGCGCGGCGCTCACCCTCGGCGCGGATATCGTGGTGCGCCTCGTGCCCACCCGGCCGGAGCTGCAGCTCGGCGTGGTGACGGCGCTCATCGGCGCGCCCTTCTTCTTGTTCCTCCTCGCCCGGCTGAGGGGGAGGGAAGCATGAGGCTCGCCGCCCGTTCCGTCACGGTCACGCGCGGCGCCGCGACGCTGGTGCGCGACCTCAGTCTGGAGGTCGAAGGTGGCACCTTCCTCGGCGTCCTCGGCCCCAACGGCGCCGGCAAGACCAGCCTGATGCGGGTGCTTGCCGGGCTTGAGGCGCCGGCCTCCGGCCATGTGCTCTACGATGGCCGCGGTGCCGCCGAAATCGGCCGGTGTGCCCTCGGCCGGACCATCGCCTATCTGCCACAGGACGGGCGCATCCACTGGCCTTTGCCGGTGGAGGAGGTGGTGGGGCTGGGGCGTCTGCCCCACGGCGCGGCAGTCGTGGATGATGCCGTGCGCAGGGCCACGGCGGCGGCCGGGGTGGAGGCGCTGGCTAAGCGCTCCGCCGATACCCTCTCCGGCGGCGAGCGGGCGCGGGTTCTGCTCGCCCGTGCGCTGGCGGTGGAGGCCCCCATCCTCCTGGCCGACGAACCCTCCGCCGCGCTCGATCCGCTGCACCAGCTGGAAGTCATGGCGCTGCTGCGCGACACCGCCCGACGCGGCGCCGTGGTGGTGGCGGTGCTGCACGACCTGACGCTGGCCGGCCGCTTCTGTGATCGCCTCGCCCTGATGAAGGACGGACGGCTCCTTGTGGAGGGAACGGCGGCGCAGGTGCTGGACGATGCCCATCTGGCGGACGCCTTCGGCGTGGATGCCGTGCGCCTCACCCATGCGGGCGAGACGGTGGTGCTGCCGTGGGCGCGGCGGGATTAGAGCCGGGCTTCAGCCCACCCCGTGGGCCATGATGAGCACGCTGATCATCACCACCGCGATGAGGCAGAACAGCCCGATCAGCCCGTAGATCATCACCTTGTCCGAATAATCGGGCGCCGGCGGCAGGTTCTGCGCCGGCCGCCGCACCGGCGCGGCCGGACGGGGGCGCGGCGCCGCGACGGGTGCGGGGGTGACGACGGGGTCTGCGGGGCGGACAGGTTCGGCCACGGCTGCCGCCATTGCCACGGGAGCGGTCACAGCCGCGGCGTGGGCGGAGACGGGCATCGCCAAAGGGGCCGCCACCGGGGTTGCCGCTGCCATCGGGGCAGGCGCTGCCGGGGCCATCGCCAAAGGGGCGGTGACGGGGGCCGCCACCGGCGCGGCGACAGAGGCTGGCGCCGCGCGCGCCGGCAGGAGGCGCGTGCGCTTCGGCGACGCCAGCGCCTTGTTCCCGTCCCCGGCCATGCGCGCATCCGCCGTGAAGCGGGCGTTGGCGACCACGAAGATGGCGGCGGCGGGCGGAACCAGCACGAACAGCGCTTCCGCATTGGCCGCCACCCAGCCGGACCAGAGCGGATCGCTGACGATGAGGCTGCCCGCGATCCAGCCAAGGAAGGCGGTGCCGATGAAGGTGAGGGCGGGGATGTGCTTCATCGCCTCGGCCATCACGAAGCTGCCGAAGAAGATGAGAGGCACGGAGAGAAGCACGCCACCCACCAGATAGGAGAGATGACCCTCCGAGACGGCGGCGAGGGCCACCACATTGTCGAGGCTCATGATGGCGTCGGCGATGAGGATCACCAGTGCCGCCCCCAGCAGGCCGCCCCCCTGGCCCAGGGAGGGGTCCAGCTCCACCTCCCGGTCGCCCTCGTGCCGGCGCCGGTATTCACCCGCGAGGAGGTTGATGGAGATGACGGCCAAGAGCAGCCCGCCGCCGATCTTCAGCAGGGGGATGGCCATCAGCGTGCCGGCGAGGGCCGCGATGACCAGCCGGAAGAAGACCGCCCCCGCCGCCCCGAGCACCACCGCCTTGCGCACCTGCGCCGCCGGCAGGCTGCGGCAGGCAAGCGCGATGAGCAGAGCGTTGTCGCCGCTCAGCAGCAGGTCGATGAGGAAGATCTTCAGGCTCGTGCCGAACCAGGAAAGGTCAGCGCCGAGGTCCATGGCCGGGTGTCCTTCTCGAATGGGTCGGGGTGCGGCCGGTCACGGCTTCGGGGTGCCGGCGGGCGTGCCCTTGGCCGGTCCGCCCGTGCCATCGGCGAGGGTCGGCCCGCGCGTCAGGGCGCCGAGGAAGTCGGCGTCGGGCGACAACAGCAGCATGGGCGAGGCGCCCGCCAGCGTCTGCTTGTAGGTCTGCTGGGTGCGCAGGAAGGTGTAGAAGGCGGGGCTGCGGTCATAGGCCTCGCCGAGGATCTGCGAGGCCTTGGCGTCGGCCTCACCGCGGGCAATCTTGGACTTCTGCTGCGCCTCCGCGAGGATCACGGTGCGCTGGCGGTCGGCGCGGGCCTGGATCTCCTGCGCCCATTCAAAGCCCTGCGCGCGCAGTTCCTTGGCCTCGCGCTGGCGTTCGGACTTCATGCGATCGTAGATGGCCTGGCTGGTCTCGGCGGGCAGGTCGGCGCGCAAGAGGCGCACGTCCACCACGTCCACGCCCAGCGCCCGGCTGCGCTCGATCACCTCGTTGCGGATCTTGTCGATGATGCGGTCGCGCTCGGTGGAGAGGAGGTCCACGAGCTTGGCCTGTCCCAGCTCCCGCCGCACTGCCGAATTGACGATCTGCGCGATCCGCGACTGGCCCTGCTCGATGCCGCCCACCGCCTGGTAGAAGGCGAGCGGATCGTTGATGCGGAAGCGGGTGTAGGTGCTCGCCTCGATGCGCTTCTGGTCGCCCAGGATGATCTGCTCGGCGGGCGGCTCCAGCGAGATCAGGCGGCGCTCGAAATAGATCACAGTGTCGATGAACGGCGCCTTGAAATAGAGCCCCGGCTTGTCATCCACGGCGATGGGCATGCCGAGCCGCACCACCAGCGCGCGCTGTGTCTGCTGCACGGTGAAGGCGAAGGAGGAGGCGAAGGCGACGAGGAGGATGCCCACCCCCAGCGCGATGAATCCGGCGCGCTTCATTTGGCGCCTCCCGCGCTGGCCTGATCCGCGACGGGCGGGGCGGGGAGGGCGGCGGCGCGCTTGTCCGCCTCGGTGAGGGGCAGGTAGGGCACGATGCTGCTGCCATGCGCCGAGAGATCCACGATGACCCGGCCGGAATGCTTCAGCACCTCGTCCACGCCTTCCAGATAGAGGCGGCGGAGGGTCACGTCCTTGTGCCGCTCATAGGCGGCTTCCACGGCGAGGAAGCTCTGCGCCTCGCCCTTGGCGAGGTCCACCGCCTGCTCGCCGTAGGCCTGCGCCTCCTGCACGATGCGCTCGGCCTCGCCGCGGGCGCGGGGCAGGATGTCGTTACGATAGGCCTCGGCCTCGTTGCGCGCGCGCTCCTGGTCGGCGCGGGCGCGCTGCACGTCGTTGAAGGCGTCGATGACGGCGGCGGGCGGATCGATGCGCAGCAACTGAACCTGCGTGATGACGATGCCGGCCTGATACTTGTCCAGCAGGCGCTGGAGCACGACTTCCGTCTGCTGGGCGATCTGCTGTCGCTTGTCGGAGAGGGCTGCCTGGATGGGGTTCTGGCCGATGACCTCGCGCAGGGCGCTCTCGGCGGTGACGCGGAGCGTGCCTTCCGCATCGGCCACGTTGAACAGGAACTGGCCGGCATCGCGGATGCGCCAGAACACCACGCAGTCCACCTCGACGATGTTCTCGTCGCCGGTGAGCATCTGGCTGCGCTCGCGCCGTCCGTCGCGGGAGCCGAGCACCATCTGGTTGATCTGGGTGGTCTTGGGCAGGAGGATCGTCTCGATGGGATAGGGCCAGTGGTAGTGGACGCCGGAGGGCTCTGTCGCCACCCACTGGCCGAAGCGCAGCACGATGCCCTGCTCGTCCGGCTGCACCCGGTAGAAGCCGCTCGCCGCCCACAGCACCGCGATGAGCCCCACCGCCACCAGCGCCCCGCGCCGCCCGAAATGGGGCAGGCGCAGCATCTCCGACACCTGCTCCCGCGCCAGCCCCTCGAAGGGCTGCGGGCGCGCCGGTTCGGGCACGGCCACAGGCGGCGGGGGCGCTTCTTCGATGGGCGGGACGGCTTCAATATTCGCCATTCAGGCTGACCTCAGGTCAGGTAATATTTGATATTACCTCAAGTAATGGGCGGCGCAGGCCC
>JAYSCE010000015.1:0-20047 GCA_041915035.1 Xanthobacter sp. | reverse complement strand
CCCGGGCGGGGTGGTGCGCTCTGGCTCCAAGGTCGGCTCCAAATATGCCGGCCTGATCGCCTCCTCGAATGACGCCTACTGCCCGACGCTGCGGGGCATCGCCAAGACGGCTTTGCCGGCTGATGTCGAGAGCGTGCTCGAGATCGTCATCGACGGCCTCAGCGAGGGCGAGGTGGCGGACAGCATGCGCGCCGGCATCACCGCTGTGTGTGGCCTCGGTGCCGCGGGCGGCGTGGTGGCGGTGGATGCCGGCAATTACGGCGGCAACCTCGGCCCCTTCCATTTCAAGCTGCATCAACTGATGGCGCCGGTTGCCGGCACGGCGCAGGAGGCGGGACGATGAGTGGCTTCCGCCTGACATTGAAGGCTCCCCTCACCGCCCGGGTGGACGCATCGAGCCTTCTTCCCGGGGCGCTTGAAGGCGCGAGCGCAGCGGATGTGGCCGCTCGCACGGTTCCCTTCGGCGCGGGCATCGCCCGGATCGGCGATCTGTTTGACGTCGCTGCCGGAACGGACGAAGCCGTGACCATAACCGGCGATCCGCGGCTCGATTATGTCGGCGCCGGCCTTGCCGCGGGCGAGGTGCGCGTGGAGGGCAGCGTCGGCGTCGCCGCTGGGGCGGGCATGAGCGGTGGTCGGCTCGTCATCACCGGCGATGCGGGCGACGCGCTGGCGGCTGGCCTAACTGGCGGCCGGATCGAGGTTTCCGGCAATGCCGGCAACCATGTCGGCGGACCCAGGCCGGGCGAGCGACAGGGCATGCGCGGCGGCGTGGTCTCCATTGCCGGGACGGTCGGGGAAGGCCTCGGAACGCGGTTGCGCGGCGGCCTGATCCTGGTGGGCGGCGATGCCGGCGCGGGTGCGGCGGATGGTTTATTAGCCGGCACACTTGCTGTGGCGGGGCGGCTAGGTCCTGGCGCCGGGCGCGGCATGAAGCGCGGCTCCATCCTTGTATCCAGCGCACCGGAGTCGCTGGCGCCGGGCTTTGCCGAGGCGGGGCCGCAGGATTTCATCGCCCTGAAGCTGCTGGCCCGGCGGGTGCCGGAACTGGCGACGCTGTTCGGGGGAGGTCTCTCCGGGCGCGCGGTGCGCCTGGTGGGGAATCGACTGGCCGGGGGGGAAGGCGAGATCCTCGTCCTGAATTGAGCCGGCGAATAATCAATTCAACAAACAGAAAGAGGAACGCCTGATGCGCGCGCTGTTCGTTTCCGCCCTCCTGCTCGCCGCCGGCACGGGCTCGGCCTACGCCGATCCGGACGTGGCCAAGGGCGAGACTGTCTTCAAGAAATGCATGGCCTGCCATGCCATTGGCCCCGATGCCAAGGTGAAGGTGGGGCCCCCGCTGAACGGCATCGTCGGGGCCAAGTGGGCGCATTTCGAGGGCTATGCCTATTCCCAGGACATCAAGGACGGCGCGGCTGCCGGCAAAGTGTGGGACGTCGCCACCCTGAATGACTACATCGAGAACCCCAAGCATCTGGCACCGAAGGGGAAAATGGCGTTTGCAGGGGTCAAGAGCGAGCAGGAGCGCGCCGACCTCATCGCCTATCTCGCCCAGTTCAAGCCCGACGGCAGCAAGTGATGGTATAGCCGGCTAATTTAATGCGAGGCGCGCCACGGCCACGGCCGGGGCGCAGTCGGCGGCAGGGCCGGCCAGCCGGGTGTCACCCGCGAGCAGCAGGCCGGCATGGAGATACGGTCGGCCCGCCCGTTGGGCCAGCCGCCCTACCAGGAATCGGCCCACGCCGGCGCCGATCAAAGGAGCATCCGGCGCGACGCCTCCTGCGGAAATGACCTGCGCCAGCGCCATGTGGAGACGGTGCATCTGCACCTCCGCGGCGGCCGCCGCCAAGGCCTTCGCCTCCTCCATCGTCGCGGGTCCGAGATCGCGTCCCACCATGCGCAAAAGCCTGCGCGCACTGGCTTCGCACGTCTTCTCGCCACCATCGGCGGCGGGGTGGAGATCGGCTCCATCCGGCAGCTCGCCAGTCAGCCGATGCACGTCGGCCGTGGTGGCGAAATGCTCCGCCATGAGCGGCACCATGCGCCCGCGAAAGGGCAGCGCCTGCGCCAGCGCCATCACCGGCGTGCGAGCCGCCCCGGAATAGACCAGCTCCGCCGCTTCCAGCCGGGCAGCATCCGAATAGCCGCGAAAGCAAAGTTGCGAGCCGGCAAAGGGGATGAGGTCCGTGGTGGTCGACCCGATGTCGGCGAGGATGCCGTCGCCCGCGATGGCTGCCAGCGCGGCGGCAGTGGCGTGCCAGTTGGCAGAGGCAATGTCTGCGGTATTCAGATGGGCTTCGGAAAGGCTGACAAACCCGGCCCGGCCCGCATAAATGCGGGTGTCAGCCCCCAGTATCACCCCCAGTTCAGTGGCGATATCGATGACGCCAGTTGCCCTGTCAGGCCACAGGTCGACGAGTTCGCCGGTCATGGTTACGACGGAGTGCCCGGTGACGGGGGGCATGGTCGCCATCGCGGACCGCAACCGGTCGAGACCCTGCCACAGGGCGCAGGGTGCGAGGTGTATGGACACCAGCGTGCCGTCGGGTTCCAGGACCGCCCGCTTGAGGTGGGCGCCGCCCACGTCCCAGCCGATGAGGAGGTCGCTCATGCGAGGGCGAGCTCCACGGTTGTCGGAGGCACCGCCGCTGTTCCCCCCGTTGCCGCGAAGGCGAGGAGGAGGGTGGTGGGGTTGCGGCCCAGCGCGCGCCCGAGGCCGGCATAGGCTGTGGTGAGACGGGGATTGATCTCCACCACCACCGGTCCCGCCTCGGTCAGGATGAGGTCGATGCCGATGAAACCGTCGAGGCCGGGGCAGGCGGCGACCACCTGCCGGGCCAGTTCGGCCAACGGCCCGTCGTCCGTCTGCGCACCCACGGTGAGGCCGGAGAGGGCGAGGCGGCCATTCTGGACCACGATATGCTGGCGGTTCACGCAGAGGAGGCGCGCTTCGCCCGCCTCCACGAGAAGGGTGAGGCTCGCCGCCTCTCCTGCAACATAAGGCTGGATCACCACGCCCGCCGTCTCGTCCGGTGCGGCGGGTACGCCGGCGGGCCAAAGGAAGGTGGCGTCGCAGCCGGCGCCGTCGTCGGGCTTGGTGATGCGGGGGCCGGGAATCTCAGGCGCGTCGGCCAGAGGGTAGGTCGGGATGTGTGGCACGCCCGCCTGCGCGAGGCGCCGGGCGGTTTCCAGCTTGCTGGTGGCGATGAGGATGGCCTCGGGGGTAGAGGCGAGCACCGGCTTGCGGCTGGCCGCCAGCATGCGCACCAGATCGGCGAGGATGCCGCCGGTTTCCGGCGCAACCGGCCAGATCACGTCCGCTTCGTCCGCCAGCTGGCGCCACAGCACCCAGGCGCTGGTGTCGAGCCCCACGGGGATCGCGCCCGCCAGCGGCAGGCGCTCATCGCAGGTGGTGAGGATGTCCGGCGGGGAGGGCAGCGCGGCGAGGTCGGCCAGCATGGCGTCGCGGATCAGCGCGGCCTCGGCGGCGAGGCTCGGCGGCAGGGTCTCGCGCCGCATGCCGCCCGCGGTCACATATTCCAGCACCAGAACACGCATATCGGTCTCCGGCGCCGGTCAGGCGCTCACCCGCTCGCCCACGAGGCAGGCGGCCAGCGGCTCGGCCATGTTGCGGCCGGTGGCGTCGAACAGACCGTGCCAGGCCGGCATGGAATTCACCTCCAGCACCTTCAGCCGCCCCTCGGCGTCGCGGATGAGATCGACCCCGGCATAGGTCGCGCCCACGGCGGCCGCGGCGCGCACCGCATAGTCCGCCAGAAGCCCCTCGGCCGCCACCTCGGCGCCGGTGGCCCCCTGATGGATGTTGGTGATCCAGCCCTTGGCGCGGCGTGCCATGGCCGCCTCGGCCCGGCCGCCCACCACGAACACGCGGAAATCCTCGTGAATCGCGTCCGGCCCGCCCTGCGCCGGGGCGGCCACGAAATCCTGCAGATAAAAGACCCCGCCCACCACCTCGGCCTCGGGCAGCACGCCCTTGGGGGCAATGCGCTCCAGCCCGCGGCCCTGCGCGCCGAACAGCGGTTTCAGCACGCTGTCGCCCGGCGCCGCATCCACCAGCATGCGGGCGGTGGCGGCGTCTTCCAGCACGAGCGTGCGCGGGGTCGGCAGACGCGCATGGGCGAGGAGGAAGGTGGTGGCGCTCTTGTCCACGCAGCGCTCGATGGCGCGGGCATCGTTCATCACCTTGACCCCCAGCGCGGCGAGGGCGTGCAGCACCCCGAGCCGGTGGGTGATCTGCTCCAGCGTGCCGGCGGGCACCGAGCGCACGAAGCAGGCCTCCGGCAGATTGTCGCCGAAGCCAGGCAGCAGCAGGCCGTGTGCCGTCTCGCCCACGGCGAAGCCGCAGGCGCGCAGGGAGACGATGCGTGGCTTCACGCCCCGCGCCTTCAGGGCAGCCACCAGCGAGCGGGTGTGCCAGTCCACCCGCTCGGCAAAGATCACGAAGCCGGCCACCTCACACCCCGAACGAGCGGGCGATGAGGTTGGCGTCGAAGCCGCCGGCCGTGAAGCTCGTGCCCTGCTCCATGGCCGTCACGGTGACGCGGGCCGGCGAGAACAGCAGCGGGTCCACCTTGTAGAAGTCGCAGTCATAGCCCGCGAAGATCTCGGCGAAGGGCCGGCCATAGTCGCGCGAGGCCAGCGATGGCAGGCGCTTGGCCAGATCCTGCGCGGCCTCGGACGATCCGCGCACGAAGAGCTGCACGTCGCCGCCATAGAGCACCGCGTCGTTGGTGCGGCCCATGGCGGTGAGGAAGTCCGGCGAGGGCGGCGCCACGGGGGCGGAGCCGATGCCGTCGACGATGTGCTCCAGCGGGAAGTGAAGCGCGTGCGCCTTGTGCAGCGCCACTTCCAGCACGCGGGCGACGATCTGCACCGTGCCGGCCAGCGACGAGGTGGGGGTAAGGATGAAGGTGACGGCCGTTGGCGCGACGCCGCAGCGGCTCGCCACTTCCTGCACCACCTCGGCGGGCGGGGCGACGCCGGTCTCCAGCACCAAGGCGACGTGATCGCCATGGTCGCGACAGCCCAGCTCCGCGAACAGCGGCTCCACCGCCGCCATGGCCCGGCCGGGGCCGGAGCCCAGCGCGAAGAAATCGCCGTGGGACAGGCTCCAGCCGGCATACTGGCTGGCAAGGCACGCGGTGACCGGATCGGTGGTGGAGACGCTCACCAGCGTGTCGAAGGGCGAGAAGCGCCCGCCGGGGACCAGCGCCACCTTGCCGAGGCCGCCAAGGCAGATCTCGGCGATGCGCCGTCCGGCCTCCAGCGAGCCGGGCACGGAAATGCCGGCGTCGACGATGCGGCAGCCGAGCGTACCGGTGGAGACGGCGAGGCGCAGCTGAGTGGCGTCGGCCACCAGCGCTTCCACGAGGGGCGCGACCTGATGGGCGAGGCTGATGCCGCCGGGCAGCGGTGCGGTGTCGGCGGCAAGGGCGTTGGACGTTGTCATGGCCGCACCTCTCGCGCGGGGCAAACGGCGGCGTTCCCCGCGCAGCGGGCGGGGAGCCGGCGGGGAGAAGAAAGGATCGTGCGCATGGCTCAGGCGTCCAGGGTTCTCGCCAGCTCGAACACCACCGGAAGGTCGATGAAGAGCGGGGTCGTGGTCTCGCACATGCGCTTCAGCAAAGTGTGCTGGACCGCGTATTTGAGATTGCCGATGGCGAGGGCGCCGATGCCGATGCCGTGCGGCAATTGTGCCGCCGCATCATGGGCGCCGATGCCGGCGATGCCGGCGGGGGGCACGGCGTTCACGTCCGCCGCCACGATGAGGTTCTTCGCGGCTTCGAGATGCGCCGCGTTGAGGATCTGAACGCCCGCCTTGCCGGTGGCGAGGATGACCTCAGCCGAGGGTACCAGCGCCGCCTTGTCCGCATCCGTGACGGCGGCGGTGCAGGAGACGTCGAGGCCGAAGCGAGTCTTGATGTCCTTGGCCTTCTCTTCCACCGCGGAAACCTCGCGATGGCTGACGAGGGTCACGTCGGCCCCGGCGCTAGCGGCGATTACGGCGGCGACCGAGCCGACCACGCCGGTGGCGCCGTAGATCTGCACCTTCGCGCCCTTGAGGCCCTCGGCGCGGACCTTCACCAGCGCCTGCTCCACCTTGGCGATCATGGCGGCGGCGGTGGTGAAGGAGCCGGCCGGATCGGGGAATATGGAAATCTCGAAGGGCGGGAAAATGGAGGCCTTCGCCTCGGCCGCCATGTCGAAGGCGAGGGCGGCATCCTTGCCGCCGATGAACAGGCCGGTGCGCGGCGCCGCCTGCGGGGCGCGCGAGAACATCATGTCCTGCGTCAGGTCGCGGACTTCCTCCAGCTTCACCCGCGAATATTGCGCGATGGTGAGATAGCCGGCGTCGGCCGCCATGTTCACGTCGAACGGGCTCACATGCGCGAGCGGCGTGATGATGTGGAGGATGGGGGGAATAGAGGCGGATTCCGCCATGGGTCAGCTCCGTGCCAAGGGAAACATAAGCGGGTGGCTTCGCCCCTAAGCTTCAGAGGAAGCTCAAGGAACGCCGCGGTTGTTTCCCCGCACGCAAGTCAATGGAGGGATTGTTTAATCATGTGGACTTCCGGCGCAAGCCCCGCCGTTTCCCGCGTGGCAGGATTCGTTGCTGCGATGCGGAACGGGTTTCGCGCGGGAAGGCGCGGTGCGGCGGCTTGCGCGACGCTGCGCTGCGGTGGCCTGCGACACGGACACGCGGAGCGGAGGGTGGGGCTTCGGCCATCGTCGCATCGGCCGGACGTAGATGCCCGGCACAAGGCCGGGCATCACGGTGGGTAGTTGAGGGCAGAACCCCCTCAGGCGATCACGCGATCAGGCGGTAGGCGGGCAGCGTGAGAAATTCCTCGAAGCTGTCGGCCAGCGTCATGTCGGCAAACAGCTTGATGGCCTCGGGGAAGCGGCCGGCATCGTAGACGTCCGGGCCGAGCACCGAACGCAGGTTCGCCATCTCGTCGTCCAGCAGGTCGCGGAACAGCTCGGGCGTTACCGGGCGGCCGTCTTCCAGCGTGGCGCCGAGGTGGATCCACTGCCACACCTGCGCACGGCTGATCTCGGCGGTCGCCGCATCCTCCATGAGGTTGTAGAGCGGCACCGCGCCACGGCCGCGCAGCCACGCCTCGATGTACTGCACGCCGACGCGGATGTTCTCGCGCAGGCCGGCTTCCGAGCGGGTGCCCTGATGCACTTCGAGCAGGTCGTCGCGGCTCACCGGCACGTCGCTGGGCTTGGCGTCGCGCTGGTTGGCGGCGGGCATCAGGCGGTTGAACACCTCCATGGCCACCGGCACGAGGTCCGGATGGGCCACCCAGGTGCCGTCGCAGCCGGAATTGGCCTCGCGCTCCTTGTCCGCCTTCACCTTGGCGAAGGCCGCGGCGTTGGCTTCCGGATCGCCCTTCACCGGGATCTGCGCGGCCATGCCACCCATGGCGAAGGCGTTGCGGCGATGGCAGGTGCGGACCAGCAGGATGCCGTAGGCCTTCAGGAAGGCCTCGCTCATCACCATGCGGCTGCGGTCGGGGGTGAGGAAGCGGTCGTTCTTCCCGAGGCGCTTGATGAAGGAGAAGATGTAGTCCCAGCGGCCGAGGTTGAGGCCGGCGATGTGGTCCTTCATCTCGAACAGGATCTCGTCCATCTCGAACACCGCGGGCAGCGTCTCGATGAGGACGGTGGCCTTGATGGTGCCCACCGGCAGGCCGAGCGCCTTCTGCGCGGCGACGAACACTTCGTTCCACAGCCGGGCTTCGAGGTGGCTCTCGGTCTTCGGCAGGTAGAAATAGGGGCCCGAGCCCTGCGCCAGCGCCGCCTTGGCGTTGTGGAAGACGTAGAGGCCGAAGTCGAACAGCGATCCGGAGACTTCCTCGCCGTCCACCAGCACATGGGCTTCCGGCAGATGCCAGCCGCGCGGGCGGATGATGAGCACGGCGGGGGTGGCGCCGAGCTTGTAGGACTTGCCGTTGTTGGCATCCACGAAGTCGATGGCGCCGGCCCAGCGGTCCTTCAGATTGATCTGGCCCTCGATCATGTTCTCCCACACCGGGGAGGAGGCATCCTCGAAGTCCGCCATGAACACCTTGGCGCCGGAATTCAGCGCGTTGACGATCATCTTGCGGTCCACCGGCCCGGTGATCTCGACGCGGCGGTCGAGGAGGTCGGCGGGCAGGTCCGCGATGGTCCAGTCGCCGTCACGGACGGACTTGGTCTCGGGCAGGAAGTCGGGCAGCTCCCCGGCGTCGAACGTCACCTGCCGCTCGGCGCGGCGGGCGAGCAGCGCCTTGCGGGTGGGATTGAAGGCGCGGTGCAGGTCGGCGACGAAGGCCAGCGCCTCGGGTGTCAGAATCTCGTCGAAGCGGGGGCCGAGCGCGCCGGTGATTTCGATACCCGCGGCCGGGGCGGTCTTCAGGGCAGGGGACGACATGATGTCGGGTCTCCTCGTGTGAAGCCTGAAGCGCGTGGCGTCGCCGCAGGCGGGAACCGTCCCGGGGCCGTGGCAGCCCCGGAGCGGGATGGATTGCGTCAGCGCGCGGCCGTGACGGCCGAAAGAAGCGCGCGCGCAGCAAGTTCGGGATCGGGGACGGCGCATATGGCGGACACCACCGCCACCCCGTCCGCTCCGGCGCGGATGACCTCGGCGGCGAGCGTGCCGTCGATGCCGCCGATGCCGACGATGGGCAGGCGCGTGATTGCCCGCACCGCCGCGACACCGGACGCGCCGATGGCGGCGCCGGCATCCTTCTTGGTGCCGGTGGCCTTCACCGGGCCGACGCCGAGATAATCCACGGCGCCAATGTCCGAAGCCGCGAACTCCGCCGGATTGCCCACGGAGAGGCCGAGGATGCGCTCCGGTCCCAGAAGGGCGCGGGCGTCGGCGGGGGCCATGTCGTCCTGGCCGAGATGCACGCCGTCCGCATCCGCGGCCACCGCCACATCTACCCGGTCGTTGATGATGAGCGGGATGCCGAGGGGCGCCAGCAGCGCCTTCAGCGCGCGGGCCTGCTCCACCAAGGCACGGCCGTGGGCGTCGGGATCGCGCAGCTGCACGATGGTGGCGCCGCCCTTCACCGCCGCCTCGACGGTCGTCAGCAGACCGCGCGCGGCAACGAGGCGCGGGTCGGTGACGAGGTACAGGGTCAGGTCGAAGGGACGGGGCATCAGGTGCTCATGGGTGCGGGCGTGCTGCGGCGCAGCGTAAGCCGCCCCGTTCCCTTAGCTCAATGCGTTTCGGTGCGAAACGTCGCATGCGACGAAGGTCTATTGACCGCATCGCACATGGGTCTTTGCCGTTTTGGCAATAATCCTCAAGCCGCTTTCGCCCGTCCGGCCAAAGCGGCGGGGACCGGACCGCCGGTCGCCCAGTCCAGCAGCTCCACCGTGTGGACGATGGGAATGCCGGTGCCGGAGCCGATCTGCGTCATGCAGCCGATATTGCCGGCGGCGATCACGTCCGGGGCCAGCGCCTCCAGCGTCGCCACCTTTCGCGCCTTGAGCTGTCCGGCGATGTCGCTCTGGAGCATGTTGTAGGTGCCGGCCGAGCCGCAGCACAGATGCGGGTCGAACGGCTCCACCACCTCGAAGCCGACGCGGCGCAGCAGGTCCATGGGTGGCGTCTTCACCTTCTGCCCGTGCTGGAGCGAGCAGGCGGAATGGTAGGCGACGCGCATGCCCCGTGGCGCCTCGGCCTTGGGCAGGTCGAGCGTGGGCAGGAACGGGTGATCGCCGAGACCCGCGCCGCCTTCTCGGCATAGGCGGGGTCGAGGCGCAGCATGTAGCCGTAATCCTTGATGGGCGTGCCGCAGCCGGAGGTGGTGACGAGGATGGCGTCGAGCCCCTCCGTCTCCATCTCCCGGATCCACACGTCCACATTGTTGCGGGCGAAATCGAGTGCCTCTTCCTCGCGGCCCATGTGATGGACGAGGGCGCCGCAGCAGCCCTCACCCTTCACCCGCACCACATCCACGCCCTGCCGGGTGAGAAGGCGGATGGCGGCCTCGTCGATACCGGGGTTCAGCACCGGCTGGGCGCAGCCCTTCAGCAGCGCGACCCGCGCCCGGCGGGTGCCTTGGGCGGGATGCACGCCGCCCTTGTCGTCCGCCGCGCGGCCATGGGGCAGGCCGGGGGCGAGGCGCAGCATGGCGGCCAGCGGCTTCAGCGCAGGCACCTTGGCGAACAGGCCGGCGAAGGGCTTGCCGGCGAGCGCGCCCATGAGGGCGAGGCGGAAGCGATCGGGATAGGGCAGCACCCGCGCCAGCACCTCCCGGATCATCCGGTCGGGGGCGGGGCGGGAATAGGTCTTCTCGATATGGACGCGGGCGGTGTCCACGAGGTGCATGTAGTTCACGCCCGAGGGGCAGGTGGACATGCAGGAGAGGCAGGAGAGGCAGCGGTCGATGTGCTTCACCTCCTCCTGCGTCGCTGGCCGGTCATTCTCCAGCATGTCCTTGATGAGGTAGATGCGCCCGCGCGGGCTATCGAGTTCGTCTCCCAAGAGCACGTAGGTGGGGCAGGTGGCGGTGCAGAAGCCGCAATGCACGCACTTGCGCAGGATGGAATTGGCCGCCTCCACATGCGGATCGGCGAGCTGGGCGAGGGAGAAATGGGTCTGCATGGGCGCTCAGCCGTGACGGAGGAACGAGGGGACGGGGGTGCGGGCCATCTCACATCCCCGCATGCATGCGGCCGGGGTTGAGCACCAGGCCGGGGTCGAAGCTCTCCTTCACGCGCTTGGTCAGCGCGGCCAGCGCCCCGTCGAGGGGCTGGAACACCGCCGTGCGGGCGCGCTCGGCCGCGCTGGCGCGGATGAGGGTGGCGTGGCCGCCATGCGGGGCAAGGGCCGCGCGCACCTGATCGGCGTGGGAGGCTTCGCCCGGCAGGCAGAGCCAGATGAGGCCGCCGGCCCAGTCGCAATAGGCCTCGCCGCCGAGGTCGGCCGCGAGCTTCGCCGCCAGTTCCGGCCCCGCCTTGGGCTGGGTCGAAATGCGCCACACCGCCCGCTCGCCCGAGCCGGCGAAGGGGATCACGTCGCGCACCGCCTGCCACAGGGGGCGGGATGTCTCGGTTTCCAGCACCTCGGCCGGGCCGATGCCGGCCAGCACCTTGAGCAGCATGGCGCGCCGCGCGGAGACGGAGGGCGCGACGCCCTCCATGCGCAGCGCGACCAGCGCCGGGGAGCCGGAGAGGCCCGGCAGGCGCCCCGCCACGCCTTCGGGCAGGAAGGCGGCGCCGGACACCTCGCAGGAGGAACCCATGGCCGCCGACAGCGCCGCCGCCGCCTCGGCCGGCGAGGCGACGCGGGCGATCACCGTTTCCTCCATGGGCGGGCGCGGCAGCACTTTCAGGGTGATCTCGGTGGCGACGCAGAGCGTGCCGAAGGCGCCGGCCATCAGCCGGGGCAGATCATAGCCGGTGACGTTCTTCACCACCCGCCCGCCGGACTTGAACGGCTCGCCGCGTCCCGACACGCCCTTGAGGCCAAGGGCATGGTCGCGCACCGCGCCGTGGCTGATGCGGCGGGGGCCGGCGAAATTCACCGCGAACATGCCGCCGATCGTGCCCCGCCCGGCGGTGCCGCCGAGCAGCGGGCCGGTGTCCATGGGCTCGAAGGCGAGCATCTGCCCCCGCGCCGCCACCATCTCCTCGATGTCCGCGCGGGGCGTGCCGGCGCGGGCGGAAAGCACCAGCTCCTCCGGCTCGTAGAGGGTGACGCCCGAAAGGGCAGAAAGGTCGAGGGTGAGATCGGTCTGGCTCGGCCGGCCGAGGGCCTGCTGAGAGCCGTGGCCGCGCACCTCCAGCGTCTTGCCGGCGCCGAGGGCGGTGCGGACCGCCTCCGCGACCTCCTGCTCGTCGCGCGCTGCGATGATGTCGCTCATGTCTGGGCCTCGGATTGGGGGAGGCGCGCGCTCAGAAGCGCGGCAGGTCCGGGAAGGGCAGCGCGCCGCCCGACACATGCATGCGGCCCATTTCGGCGCAGCGGTGCAGGGTCGGGAACACCTTGCCGGGGTTCAGCAGGCTCTTGTCGTCGAAGGCGCATTTCAGCCGCAGCTGCTGGGCGAGATCGACCTCGTTGAACATGGTCGGCATCAGGTCGCGCTTCTCCACGCCCACGCCGTGCTCGCCGGTGAGCACGCCGCCCACTTCCACGCAGAGCCGCAGGATGTCGGCGCCGAAGCTCTCCGCCTTATGCAGCTCTCCCGGGGCGTTCGCGTCATAGAGGATGAGCGGGTGGAGATTGCCGTCGCCCGCATGGAACACGTTGGCGACGCGGAGGTCATATTGCGCGGAGAGTTCGCGCATCCGCGAGAGCACATAGGGCAGCTGGCGGCGCGGGATGGTGCCGTCCATGCAGAGATAATCCGGCGAAAGGCGCCCCACCGCCGGGAAGGCGGCCTTGCGCCCGGCCCAGAAGCCGAGGCGCTCGGCCTCGCTGGTGGAAACGCGCAGCGTGACCGAATTGCAGGCTTGCGCGATGCGCGTCACCTCTTCCAGAAGGTGGGCGCATTCCGCCTCCGGCCCGTCCAGCTCGACGATGAGCAGGGCTTCCACGTCCAGCGGATAGCCCACGTTCACGAAGGCCTCGGCGGCGGCGATGGCGTCGCGGTCCATCATCTCGATGGCGGCCGGGACGATGCCGCCCCCGATGATCCGCGCCACGCACTCGCCGGCATCCTCGGAGGTGGGAAAGCCCACGAGGACCGCGCGGGCGGTGTCCGGCTTCTTGAGGAGGCGCACGGTGACTTCCGTCACCACCCCCAGCAGCCCCTCCGAGCCGATGATGACGGAGAGGAGATCAAGCCCGCCGGCATCGAGGTGCTTGCCGCCGAGGCGCACGATCTCACCGGTGATGAGCACCATCTCCACGCCCAGCACATTGTTGGTGGTGAGGCCGTACTTCAGGCAATGCACGCCGCCGGAATTCTCCCCCACATTGCCGCCGATGGAACAGGCGATCTGCGAGGAGGGGTCAGGGGCGTAATAGAAGCCGAGGTGGTCCACCGCCTTGGAGATGCCGAGGTTGGTGACCCCCGGCTGCACCACGGCCGCGCGGTTGGCGGTGTCGATGTCGAGGATGCGGTTGAACTTGCCGAGCCCCAGCAGCACCGCATCCTGAAGCGGCAGCGAGCCGCCCGAGAGCGAGGTGCCCGAGCCGCGCGGCACCACGCGAATCTCGTTCTCGTAACAGTATTTAAGGACCGCGGCGACCTGCTCGGTGGTCGACGGCAGCACCACCACGAGGGGCAATTGGCGATAGGCGGTGACCGCGTCGGATTCGTAGGGTCGCATCTCCCGTTCGTGGGAAATGACGCCCTCGCCGGGCACGATGGCCCGGAGCGCGGCGATGATCTCCTCCCGTCGGGCGAGCACCCGAGCATCCGCTTCCGGCAGCCTGAGGCCCGGAGTGGTTCCCGTCATGTCGGCGTCCCTTTGAGCCGTTCTTGTTGGAGGAACTATAATCGGTTCATTCAGGAAAAAACGTCGCCCATTCTTTCCGTGGCGGATAAAGTCGCCGGCCGAAGGCAAAACAATCGGCCGGAGCGGTTCACCCCGGCCAGGAGGAGCGTCGATCGATGATCGGCAATCTGGGCGACCTTGAAATCTTCGCGCGCATCGTCACCGCCGGCAGCCTCTCCGCCGCCGGGCGGGAGATGGGGCTGTCCCCGCCGGTGGTGTCGAAGCGCGTGCAGCGGCTGGAGGAGCGGCTCGGCGCCCGGCTGTTCCAGCGCACCACCCGCAAGGTGGCCCTCACCGAGGCGGGGCAGGGCTTCTACGAGCGGGTCGTGACCATCCTCGCCTCCATCGAGGAGGCGGAAAGCCAGCTCGCCCGCAAATCCACCGAGGCGCGCGGGCTGCTGCGGGTGTCGGCGCCCACCTCCTTCGGCCGGCTGCACATTGCGCCGAACCTCCTGCCGCTGATGGAGGCGAACCCCGACCTCACCATCGACCTCGAACTGTCGGATTCGTTCGTGGACATCGTGGGCGAGGGCTTCGACGTGGCGGTGCGCATCGCCGACCTCGACGATTCGAGCCTCGTCGCCCGCCGCCTTGCCCCGGTTCATCGGGTGCTGTGCGCGACGCCGGAGTATCTGGCCCGCGCCGGTGAGCCCAAGCACATTTCCGAACTTGCCTCCCACATCCTCATCGCCACCCACGGGCAGGACCCGTGGAAGCTGGAGGGGCCGGACGGCCCGGTGACGCTGCGCGTCCATTCCCAGTTGCGCACCAATTCCAACGAGGTGGTGCGCGAGGCGGTGCTCGCCTCGGTGGGCATCGCGCTGCGCTCCACCTGGGACGTAGGGCCGGAACTGCGCTCCGGCGCGCTGAAGGTGGTGCTGCCGCGCTGGCGCGCCTCCCACCGGGTGGGCCTGTTCGCGGTCTATCCCTCCCGCCGCGTCCTGCCGCAGAAGGTGCGCGTCTTCATCGACCACCTCGCCGCCCTCTACGGCCAGGGCCATGGCGGCATCCCGCCCTGGGACGAAGGCCTGTCGCGCCTGTTCGAGCCCGAGCCGGCGGGCTGAAGAACTCGCCAAGTCGGAAAAGGGGAAATCGGGTTGGCCTTTCCGGCGGGCGCGTTCATAAGGACGGTATTTCCGCGACGTGACTGTTGATTGCCCCGCTCCAGATGACCAAGCCCCATCCCGCACCCCTGACCCTCGCCGGCGTGGCGGAAGGCGCGCGCGCCATGCTGCCGCTGATGCCCGGCATCGCCGCCTTCGGCATGGCGTTCGGCGCCGCTTCCATTCCGAAGGGTTTCTCCCTGATCGAGGCGACCCTCTCCAGCGCCATCGTCTTCGCCGGCCTGTCGCAGATGGTGGCGCTCGAGGGCTGGACGCAACACTGGACCGCCGGCTCCCTGCTGGCGCTGGGCTTCCTCACCCTCACCGTGAACATGCGTCACGTGCTGATGGGCGCCTCGCTCCGGCCCTGGCTCGGCACGCTGCCGGCGTGGAAATCCTATCCGGCGCTGATGATGATGGCCGACAACAACTGGGCCGCCGCCCTGCGCTATCGGGCCGAAGGCGGCAACGATGTGGGCTATTTCGTCGGCTCGGGGCTCATCACCTGGTTCGTGTGGGTGCTGGCCACCGCCCTCGGCCATGTGGTGGGCGGCGGCATCCCCGATCCCAAGGCGGTGGGCATCGACCTCGTGGTGCCCGCCTTCTTCATCGCCATGCTGCTCCCCAATTGGAAGGGCAAGCGCGAGGCGGTGGGCTGGGGCGTGGCGGCGGCGGTCTCCACCGCCGTGTCGTTCGTGCTGCCGGGCTGGTGGTTCATCGTGATCGGCGCCGTCGCGGGCGCTCTTGCAGGCGGGTTTACCGACGATGACCGTTGATGCCGGCACCCTCACCGCCATCCTGGTGATGGCGGCGGCCACCGCCTTCAACCGCGCCGGCGGCTTCTGGCTGATGCGGCTGGTGCCGGTCACGCCGCGCGTGCGGCGGGTGCTCGACTGTCTGCCCGGCGCCGTGCTGGTGGCGCTGCTGGTGCCCGGCGCCGTTCAGGGCGCGGTGAAGGGCGACATGGGCATGGTCGGCGGCCTCGCCGCCGCCCTCGTCGTCACCCGCCTGACCCGGAGCGACCTCCTTGCCGTGGTTGTCGCCATGGCGGTGGCGGCCGGCATCCGGGCGTTTTGGGGCTGAGGACAGGCATCTGCGGACCCTTCAGGCCGTCATCGGGTTAGCCGGGGGCTCCGGCCCGACGACTCTGCGAAGCGCGAGACCTACAGGACCATCCGCGGATCGCCCGCCGGCGGCGAGCGATGACGGTTGCGGGAGACAGCCCCAAACGAAAACGGCGGGCCGAAGCCCGCCGCTGACGTCTCGTCCGAAAAGCCGCTCCTCAGCCCGGCGCGCCGGGCTTCGCCGCAGCCTGGGTGCCGGGGGCGGCGGTCGGCGCGGCCGGCGTCGCGGAGGGCGCCGCCGGATCCACCGGCTTCGGTCGGGGCTTGGGCTTGGGCGTCGTGATGGACCGCACCTGGGTGATGACCTCGTCATGGAGGCGCGGCGACTTCTCGATGTTGAAGTGGTCGATGCCGCCGATGGCGTTGAGGTTGCGGTTGACGATGTTGCCGCGGAAGCCCGCGCCGGCCGTCAGCCGCTTACCGTACCCGTTGTTGGACTGGTAGTAGTTGACGAAATAGCCCGACGCGGCGCCCACCTGGGTCACGCCCACCGGATCGAAGGTGACGATCAGTTTGGCCGGGGTGCCCAGCGCGGTCAGGCGTTCGGCCATTTCCACCGCCGCATCGGCGCCGAGGGAATGGCCGACGATGATGATGGGGGAATTGCCGTGGGCGCGGCTCTCGGCAGACGCAGCGTCGGCGAGGGACGCCCACTGACCGTATTCATGCACCGTCGCCGGGATGCCGCGGGCGTTCAGCTTGGCGGCCAGATCGTCCATGCCCAGCGAGAAGACGTTCGCGAGTCCCCTCAGAAGGTAGACGTGGCCGCGGTTCTGCTGGGCAAGCGCCGGCTGGGCGACACAGAGGACGACGAGCGCTGCGAACAGGGCCCGGACGAAGCGCAAGCCAACTTTCATTGTCTCACCATTTCCCGAGAATCAAATGTTCTACTGACCCCAAAACGCCGGCCGGGCAATACCGGTTTGCTTGTCCGGCACAGGAGCGCGGCCGGGAGTGATGTTTTTTCCCCACCCGTGTCGTGCCTGCATCATGCCCTTAGCGCGTTAAATTCTCGTTTTGCGACACGCTCAGTATACTGCACCGCCTGAGTTGTGTTACCGTCCGGTTACTTCCCTCAAGTCAGGGTGAGGATGGAGTGGTGTCAGCTCTCGCAATCGGAACGTCCGGGGGCGCGCAGATTTTCGCGCTTGCACCGTCATTGCCGGCCTTCTGTCAGGTCCGTCTCCAGCGCCGGAGGGACCAGACGGTCCAGCCTTTGCCGCCGGAATTTCATGTCCAGCCGGGTCGCCCACCGGGTGGCATCCTGTTGGTGGCGGTGTGTTCGGCCATCTCCGGCGCCATCATGGGCTGCCTGTTCGGCGGCTTCCTTACCATCGCGCTGACGCTGTTCCTGGCCGCGCCGCTGGGCGTGGCTCTGGGCATCTGGGCGTCGCGCCTGTCCGAATAGACGGCCGGCCGCCTTTCGGGGCGGCATGCAGTCGATGCTCAGGGCGTGACGCCCCCCACCAGCAGCACATGCAGGCTGCGCGGCCCGTGGGCGCCGAGCAGCAAGGTCTGCTCGATATCGGCGGAGCGCGACGGGCCGGTGATCCAGTTCACCGTGCGCGGCAGCACGCCTTCACCATAGCGGGCGCGGATGCGGTTCCACACGCTCTCGTAGTCCCCCGCCACGTCCGCCGCATCCACTACCACCAGATGGTGATCGGGGAGCAGGTTCAACGTGGAAGGGTTCTCCGGGCCGGAGAGCATCACCAGCGAGCCGGATTCGGCGACGCCAGCGAAGGCATGGGAGAGGCCGGCGAGCTGGCGCCCGTCGGAGGGGCCGATCCACACGTCGAGGGCCGGCGTGCGCTCCCACGGCAAAGCTGCGAGGCGCGCGTCGGCACCACGCAGGATGGTCATGGGCAGGTTGCGGGACCTGAGATAGGCGGCGATCGCCTCCGGCACCTCGGCCGTGGAGGGCAGGTGGTCGATGGTCGCGGCGGCGGCGATCACCATGTCGCGGAACAAAGCGAGGCGCTCGGCCTCCGGCAATTGCCCGCGCGCCGGAATGACGCCGCGCGGATGGGAGGCGAGGCGGTCCGACACCGCCTGCCGGCGCGGCGCCTCATGCGAGGTCACGCCCAGGGAGGCGCGGATGGAGGCGAAGACGGTGTCGCGCGAACTCATCAGCGTACCTCCTGTCCGGACGCTGCGCGCCGCTCGGCTTGCCGGGCGCGCCACTGCGCCTGGAAGGTGTCCCCCTGCGGCGCCGGGAAATCGCGATGCTGCGTCCAGCCGCCGGCGAGCGGCAGGGACGCGAAGCGCCCCTTGGTGCGCCCAAGAAGCGAGAGCGCGCCCATGGCGAGCCGCGTCGCCGGCCGGTAGAGCCAGCCGCGCCGGGCGAAGAAGCCCCACACACCGAGGCCGAAGCGCTGGGTGGCGGGGGTCAGGTGGCGCTCGAATTCCTTCTCCCGCCAATGCCGCATCAGCTTGGGCAGGGGGATGCGCATGGGGCACACCTCCTCGCAGCGGCCGCAGAAGGTGGAGGCGTTGGGCAGGTTGCGCCCCTTCTCCACGCCGATGAGCGCCGGGGTGAGCACCGAGCCGATGGGCCCTGGATAGACCCAGCCATACGCATGCCCGCCCACCGCATGATAGACCGGGCAATGGTTCATGCAGGCGCCGCAGCGGATGCAGCGCAGCACCTCGCGCAATTGCCCGCCCAGCATGGCGGAGCGGCCGTTGTCGAGGATCACCACGTGATACTCGCCCGGCCCGTCCGGATCGCCGGGGCGGCGGGGGCCAGTGGAGAAGGTGGTGTAGACGCTCATGTCCTGCCCGGTGGCCGAGCGGGCCAGTACGCGCAGGATCTGGCTCACGTCCTCCAGCGTCGGCACCAGCTTTTCCAGCGAGGCGAGCACGATGTGCGCCTTCGGTAGGGTCTGGGTGAGGTCGCCGTTACCCTCGTTGGTGACGATGATGGAGGTGCCCGTCTCCGCCACCAGAAAATTCGCGCCGGTGATGCCCACGTCCGCCGCCAGGAACTTCTGCCGCAGCTCGCCCCGCGCCTCGGCCAGCAGCGAGGTGGGCTCGGACAGGTCGCGCTCCGGGGGCAGATGGGCGTGGACGCGGCGGAAGTCGGCCTCCACCTGATCCTTGTTGAGATGGATGGCGGGCGCGATGATGTGGGAGGGCGCCTCGCCCCGGATCTGGATGAGATATTCGCCGAGATCGGTCTCCACCGGCTGGATGCCGGCGGCGGCGAGATGGTCGTTGAGGCCGATCTCCTCCGAGATCATGCTCTTGCCCTTGGTCACGGTCTTCGCGCCGAGGCGCTTGCAGATGTCCGTGACGATGGCCCGTGCGTCCGCCGCATCCACGGCGAAATGTACATGGCCGCCGGCTTCCTTCGCCTTGGCCTCGAAGCGCTCAAGATAAAGGTCGAGGTGGGCCAGCGTGTGGTTCTTGATGTCGCGCGCGGAATCCCTCAGCGCGTCGAACTCGGGCAGCTTCTCGGCCGCCGCCGCGCGCTTGCCGATGAAGCCGGGGCCGACCTTGGAGAGGGCGCCCTGCAGCGGCAGGTCGGCGAGCGCCGCCTTCGCATTGGCCTTGAAGCGGGGAGTGGTGACCTCGACGCTCATCGCTTCGCCCCCTTTTCAGCGGGTTCGCCGATGGCCGGTTCATCGCCCATGCCGGCGAGCACTTCGGCGACATGGAGCGCCCGCACCGGCCGGCCCTCGCGCTGCAGCTTGCCGGCCATGTTCATGAGGCAGCCGAGATCGCCCGCGAGCAGCGTGTCGGCGCCGGTGGCGGCGATGTTGGCGGCCTTCTTCTCCACGATGGCGTTGGAGACGTCGGGATATTTCACGCAGAAGGTGCCGCCGAAGCCGCAGCAGGTGTCGGCGTCCTTCATTTTCGTCAGCGAAAGCCCCTCCACGGAGTCGAGCAGGAGGCGCGGCTGCCCCTTCACGCCGAGTTCCCGCAGGCCCGAGCAGCTGTCGTGGTAGGTGACGGTGCCGTCATAGGCGGCTTCGACGGAGGTGACGCCGCGCACGTCCACGAGGAAGGAGGTCAGCTCGAACACCTTGGCGCAGAACCGCTCCACCCGCCCGGCCCAGTCCGGCTCGCCGGTGAACAGCTCGGGATAATGTGTGCGGATCATCCCGGCGCAGGAGCCGGAGGGGGCGACCACATAGTCGAAGGTCTCGAACGCCGCGATCATCTCTTCCGCCAGCGCCCGGGTGGTGGCGCGGTCGCCGGAATTGAAGGCGGGCTGGCCGCAGCAGGTCTGCGGCGGCACGTCCACCTCGCAGCCGGCATCCTCCAGCAGCTTGGCGGCGGCAAAGCCCACCGAGGGGCGGATGGTGTCCACGAGGCAGGTGCAGAACAGGCCCACCCGTGGAGGGC
>JAYSCE010000014.1:12648-20714 GCA_041915035.1 Xanthobacter sp. | reverse complement strand
CACGGCTATTATATGACGCGCGACCCGCTCGGCGCGCGGGGCGATTTCACCACGGCGCCCGAGATCAGCCAGATGTTCGGCGAGCTGATCGGCCTGTGGGCGGTCGCCGCCTGGCAGCAGATGGGCGCGCCGGCCCCGGTCCGGCTGGTGGAACTCGGCCCCGGCCGCGGCACGCTGATGGCCGACGCCATACGTGCTGCCCGGCTGGTCCCGGCGTTCGGCGTGGCAGCGCGCATCCATCTGGTGGAAATGAGCCCGGTCCTGCGCAAGGCGCAGGCGCGCGCGCTGGCCGCGCAGGGGGATCGCGTCTCCTGGCACGACCGGATCGAGGACGTGCCTGCCGGCCCGGCCATCGTGCTGGCGAACGAATTCTTCGATGCCTTGCCGGTGGACCAATATGTATGGACCGGCGCCGGCTGGCACGAGCGCAGGGTCGGCCTGGGCGCCGAGGGCCAACTCGCCTTCGGTCTTGACCCGGCCCCATCCCGCGTGGCCCCGGCCCGCGCCGCCCATCTGCCGCCACCGGCACCGGGCGCAGTACTGGAAGTGATGGAGAGCGGTCCGGCCCGCGCCCTTTCCGCCCGCCTCGCGACGGACGGGGGCATGGCCCTCGCCATCGATTATGGCCATGGCGGCGGCCACGGCGACACCCTGCAGGCGCTGCGCGCGCACCGTTTTGCCGATCCCCTCGCCGATCCCGGTGAGGCGGACCTGACCGCCCATGTGGATTTCACACGCCTCGCTTTGCTGGGGCGGGAGGCTGGGCTGAAGGCATTCGGGCCGCTGGAGCAGGGCGATTTTCTCACCCGCCTCGGCCTTGCGGCCCGTGCCGACCGGCTGATGCGGGATGCCGCGCCCGAGGCCGCGGCCGCCATCGCCACCGCCGCGCGCCGCCTCGCCGGAACCGGGGATGGCGAGATGGGGCGGCTGTTCAAGGTGCTCGCGCTCGCCCATCCTGACCTTGGCACGCCGCCCGCGTTCGACCCGTCCGAGGAGTTCAGCCGATGAAGATCGAGGCGCCCCTGCTCAGCGCCCTGCCCGGCATCCGTCACGCCTTCTTCACCCGGAGGGGCGGCATTTCTCAAGGCATCTATCACAGCCTCAACGGCGGCACCGGCTCCAATGACGATCCTGCTGCCGTCGCGGAAAATCGGGCGCGGATGGCCGAGGCGCTGGGCGTTGCGCCCACGCATCTCCTTGCCTGCTGGCAGGTCCATTCGGCCGATGCGGTGGTCGCGACCGAGCTCTGGACCCGCGAGACCGCGCCCAAAGCCGACGCCGTGGTGACGGCGACGCCCGGCATCGCGGCCGCCATCTCCATCGCCGATTGCGGGCCGATCCTGTTCGCCGATCCCGGCGCGCGGGTGGTGGCCGCCGCCCATTCGGGCTGGAAGGGGGCCGTGGGTGGAATCGTCGCCGCGACGGTCGCGCGCATGGAGGAACTCGGCGCGCACCGCGCCAGCATCCGCGCCGTCATCGGGCCGCTGATCCGCCAGCCGAGCTATGAGGTGGGGGAGGAATTCGTCGGCCGCTTCCTAGCCGAGGACAAGGGGTTCGCTCGCTTCTTCGCCCCTGCCGACCGGGCGCACCATTCCCTGTTCGACTTGCCGGGCTTCATCCGCCTCAGGCTGGAGCAGGCGGGGGTCGGGCAGGTGGAGGACCTCGGCCTCGATACCTATACGGACGAGGAGCGCTTCTTCTCCTATCGCCGCACAACCCACCGCAAGGAACCGGACTACGGCCGGCTGATGGCCGCCATCACCCTCGCCTGAGTTCCGGACATGCCGATGAAATCTTCCGATGCCGTTCTCCTTATTGTGCCCGGCTGGCAGGGCTCGGGTCCTGACCACTGGCAGAGCCGCTGGGAGCGCAGCCTTTCCGCCGCCCGACGAGTGATGCAGGCCGACTGGGACCGCCCCGACGCGGCCGAATGGCCGCAGCGTCTCGCCGATGCTGTGGCGGCGGCGGAAAAGCCGGTGGTGGTGATCGCCCATTCCCTCGGCGTGCCAACGCTGGTGCATGCGGTGCCGCTGCTGCCGGAAGGCAAGGTGCGAGCGGCCTTCCTCGTGGCCCCACCTGACCTCGATCGGACCGATATCGACCCTGCCATCGCCAGCTTCGCCCCGGTGCCGACGGCGCCCCTGCCCTTTCCCTCCGTGTTGGTGGCAAGCCGGACCGATCCCTATTGCGACTACCGACGGGCCGAAGGTTTCGCCCTCGACTGGGGTGCGGCCATCGTCGACGCGGGCGATGCCGGGCATATCAATGCCGAGGCGGGCTATGGGCCGTGGCCGGAGGGCTCGGTACGCCTGCTCGCCCTGCTGCAGTCGCTCGGCTGAGGCGGCAGAAGGCTTAAGGAGCCATCAACCACGCCTCGCGGCCGGCGCTGACCTTGCGGGATTTCCTGCCGTCGTTAACCGCACCTTAACCGTTTTTCTGGACCCGCCCGCCATTTCCCGCTACCCCTTTCGGCGACAAGCTCAACGCCGGGAACCGTCATGCGGGTATCAGAGGCAGGTGTCGTGGACGCAGCAGCCGAACGCGCGGGCTTTTCCCGCGCCGTCCGCCGCTTCATCTCTCCACTGCGCCTTGCCGGCCTGGCCCTGTGCCTCGCCCTGGGTGCCTGCCAAACGGATGGCTCCGGCATGGCCAGTTCGGGTGCCGGCGGCGCGGTCGCCTTCGACAGCATCGACGGGCCGCCGCAGGCCACCTTCGAGAAGCTGGTGGGCCAACTCAATTCCGAGGCTGAGACCCGGCGCGTGGCGGTTGCCTCCCGTACCGGCGGTGCCGCCTACCGGGTCAAGGGCTACCTCGCCATGCACGTCCAGAAGGGGACCGCCACGGTGTCCTACGCATGGGACGTATACGACCGCAACCAGAACCGCGTCGCCCGCCTCTCCGGCGAGGAGCCGGCCGGGAGGGTGAAGGGCAAGGTCTCGGACAGCTGGGCCGCCTGCGACGACAAAGTGCTCGCCCGCATCGCCGACAAGTCCATGGCAAGCCTCGCCGAGACGCTCGGCGTCGGCGGAACGGCGCCAGCGGCCGCTGCGGCCGCCCCCGCCGCGACAGCGGCGCAGGAGGAGAAGCCGGCGGCGGAGCCCGCGGTTCGGCCCGACCCCGCCGGGGTGCCAGTCGCCGCGCTCTCATCCTCCGGGCCCGCCCTCAGCTACGCTGCCAACTGACCGGGCGACACGACATTCCAGCAACAGCCGGGGCCGACGATCGCGTGGCACCGACTTCTGCCGCGCCGTGGCCCTTTACAACATTGTGACGGCCCGCCTATCAGAGCCGGAACAAGTCTCGTTTCCGACCCTTCGATCAGGCCCGTTGCCGGGCGGAGCGTCCCAATGTCAGCGGAGAACGGTCCCATGAAGCTCGTCGCGGGCAATTCCAACCGCGCGCTCGCGGAAGCCATTGCCGCTTATCTTGCGACGCCGCTCACCAAGGCCGTGGTGCGCCGCTTCGCGGACATGGAGATCTTCGTCGAGATCCAGGAGAACGTGCGCGGACAGGACGTGTTCGTGCTGCAGTCCACCTCGTTCCCGACCAACGATCACCTGATGGAGCTGCTCATCATCATCGATGCGCTGCGCCGCGCCTCGGCCAAGCGCATCACGGCGGTGCTGCCCTATTTCGGCTACGCCCGACAGGACCGCAAACCCGGCCCGCGCACGCCCATCTCCGCGAAGCTCGTCGCCAACCTCATCACCCACGCCGGCGCCGACCGCGTGATGACCCTCGATCTCCACGCCGGGCAGATCCAGGGCTTCTTCGACATCCCCACCGACAACCTCTATTCCGCGCCGGTGATGGTGCGGGACATCAAGGAGCGGTTTGACACCTCCAACGTCATGGTGGTCTCGCCGGACGTGGGCGGCGTGGTCCGCGCCCGCGCGCTCGCCAAGCGCATCGACGCCCAGCTCGCCATCGTCGACAAGCGCCGCGAGCGGCCAGGCGAGAGCGAGGTGATGAACGTCATCGGCAATGTGGAAGGCCGCTCCTGCATCCTCGTCGACGACATCGTCGATTCGGGCGGCACGCTGGTGAACGCAGCCGATGCGCTCCTTGCCCGGGGCGCCAAGGAAGTCACCGCCTACATCACCCACGGCGTGCTCTCGGGCGGTGCAGTCGCACGTGTCACCGCCTCCAAGCTCAAGGAACTGGTGATTACCGATTCCATCCTGCCGACCGAGGCGGTGCGGGTGGCGCGCAATATCCGTGTCGTCTCCATCGCCACCCTCATCGGCGAGGCCATCGCCCGCACGGCGCACGAGGAATCGGTCTCCAGCCTGTTCGACTGAACGGGCCGCACGAGGCGTGCGGCCGGGCGAGCCGAACCCATTGCCCGCGACGGGATCCAGGAGCATCAATAGCGCCGTGAGCTTCACGGAGCCCGCTATGGCTGAGGACAAGGTTCAGGGGCCAGCTTCCTACTTTCCCTCCATCGAGAAGAAGTACGGGCGGCCGATCGCGGACTGGCAGAAGTATGTGCGGGACGCCTATCCCGCGAAGCACATGGATCTCGTGGCGATTCTCAAGAACGATCACGGGCTGGGGCACGGACACGCCAACGCGATCGTCGCCTACACGCTCGCTCAGGATGGCCTGAAATAGGCGACGGACCGCCAGACCACTGAATGACCTGCGTCCGATGGGTCGGGTCGTGCTCTAGCTGCGGGGTGCGTCACCGCCGCCGTTCGTCTCTCCTTCCACCTCGCCCTTGCGCTGCAACCAGAGCATCGCGAGCCAGCAGGAGGAGGCCCAGGCGGCGCCGAGCGCCCAGCCGCCCACGACGTCGGTGGGCCAGTGGACGCCGAGATAGATGCGGCTGATGCCGACGATGACGGTGATGACCGCCGCCCCGCCCAGCAGGAACAGCTTCACCCGCGTGCGCTTCTGCGTGCGGGCGAGCAGGGCCGCGAGGGTCAGGTAGACGACCGCCGCAAGCATGGCGTGGCCCGAGGGGAAGCTCTGGGAATAGACCGACATGCCATGGGGCACGAGGTCCGGCCGCGGCCGGTCGAAGCCCCATTTCAGCCCCTGCGACAGGATCGTTCCGCCCGCCACCGACACCGCCACGAGCAGCGCCGCATGGCGCTTGCGAGTGAGCATGAGGAAGAAAATCACG
Organism: Xanthobacter sp.; assembly: GCA_041915035.1. Classification (GTDB taxonomy): domain Bacteria; phylum Pseudomonadota; class Alphaproteobacteria; order Rhizobiales; family Xanthobacteraceae; genus Xanthobacter. The sequence continues at coordinate 15,586 of JAYSCE010000014.1, read as the reverse complement.
GCCAGCGTCAGCAGGGTGAGCACGCTGGTGCCGCCCAGGGCGGTGAGGTCGCGCATCATCTCCTCCACCCAGGGTGGGCCGAGGGGATCGGACGGATCGGCGGGATTGCGCAGGGCGAGCAGGATGCCCCGGTCGAGGCTGCCCGGCGCGCCTTCCGTCACCTCGTCGGCAACGACGAGGAAGAGATAGAAGGCGAAGGCGATGAAGCCGAGAACGGCCAGCGTCGCTCGCTCCATAGTGCTCACCGAGGCGAGCAGCGGGCCGACGAGGGGAAGACCTTCGAGACGGTGAAGGCCACGCTTCAGCAAGGAAAGGGGGGGCTTGTCGCTCACGCGGAGAGGTTTGGCCGGAGTAGGCGCGGGCGTCAACTCCCTAACGGAAAGGGGCGACGCCGATGCCAGCGCCGCCCCCCTCCGGAGATCGAAATTACCGTCAGACCGTTCAGGCGGCCTGCTGCTTCGGGCGCACCTCGGCGGAATAGGAATCCATCAGCTGGTGGGTGATGCCCGAGGGAGCAAAGGTCCAGTCCGCGATGGAGCCGACCGGGGTCACTTCCGCGGCCGTGCCGGTGATGAAGCATTCCGAGAAATCGGACAGCTCTTCCGGCTTGATGTGGCGCTCGATCACCTCGATGCCATGGCGGCGGGCGATGTCGATCACCGTGCGGCGCGTGATGCCGTCGAGGAAGCAGTCCGGGGTCGGGGTGTGGATCACGCCGTCCTTGACGAAGAACACGTTGGCGCCGGTGCACTCGGCCACGTAACCGCGATAGTCCAGCATCAGCGCATCGGCGAAGCCCCGGCGCTCGGCCCGGTGCTTGGAGATGGTGCAGATCATGTAGAGGCCGGCGGCCTTCGCCCGGCAGGGGATGGTCGCCGGATCAGGACGACGCCATTCCGACAGGTCGAGGCGCAGGCCCTTGATGCGCTGCTCGGGATCGAAGTAGCTCGGCCATTCCCACACGCCGATGGCGAGGTGGATGGTGTTCTTCTGGGCCGCGACGCCCATCATCTCGCTGCCGCGCCAGGCCACCGGCCGGACATAGGCGTCGACAAGGCCGTTCTTCTCGAGCGTCGCCTTCTTGGCGACATCGATCTCGCCGATGGTGTAGGGGATGGTGAAGTCGAGCATCTCGCCCGAAAGGCGCAGCCGCTCGGAATGCTCGGAGCTCTTGAAGATCTCGCCGCCGTAGGCGCGCTCGCCCTCGAACACCGTGCTGCCATAGTGAAGGCCATGCGAGAGCACGTGCAGCTTGGCATCCGCCCACGGCACGAAAACGCCGTCGTACCAGATCCAGCCGTCGCGTTGGTCGAAGGGGACACCCTGAGCGCTCATCTTCTCAACTCCTGTTCAGACCGCGTCGTGCGCGCGGCTTCCCCCCTACGTCACCGCAGCTTTCCAGCGGTCCCGCATGGGGATATCTTTACGCCTGCTTACCAAGCCGGCAAAGCCGCGAAACGATCGAACCGGCCGGGTGATGCCCGCGACCGATCATTTCGTGGAACACGCTCTTTGGGTAACGATCAAAACGAAAAAAGTCAACATGACTGACATAAATTCCGTACTCGCCCTCGCCGGCGCGCCCAAGACCGCCGCCGACGCCCCCGCTCCGGCCGCGGCCGAGGCTGCACCGCTCGTGGATTTCGTCGAGCTGCTGTTCTTTGCCTATCGTGATTTCGTGGCCGACCCGGACGAGATTCTCGCGCCCATCGGCTTCGGCCGCGCGCACCATCGCGTTGTCCATTTCGTCAACCGGCATCCCGGAATGCGGGTCACGGACCTGCTCGACATCCTGCGCATCACCAAGCAGAGCCTCGGCCGGGTGCTGCGGGAACTGGTGGACGAGGGCTTCGTGGAAAGCCGGGCCGGCGCCTCCGACCGGCGCCAGCGGCTGCTGTTTCCCACCATCAAGGGCGAAGCCCTCGCGCGCCAGTTCGTTGCGCTGCAGAGCCGGCGCATCGAGGCCGCGCTCGCGGCCAGCGGGGCGGAAAGCCAGGACACGGTGCGTCGCTTTCTTCTCGCCATGATCGACCCGGAGGATCGCGTGCCCGTTGAGCGGCTGATCGAGCGGGCGGACCGCGCGGCCCGGGCGCGCCGCGCGTGAGCGCCGACCGCCTCCGATCCCGCCCCCCTATGCGGCGACCAGAAAACGAGACCCAGATGATCCTTCGCGCCTTTCGGGAGGCCCCCCGCCATGGCTGAGGCCGCGACGTCCTCCGTCGCCCTCGCCGACGATGCCCCCCATCTGCTCGTGGTCGACGACGACAACCGCATCCGCACGCTTCTGTCGCGCTTCCTCACCGAGAACGGCTATCGCGTCAGCACTGCCGCCTCTGCCGCCGAGGCGCGGGCGCGGCTGGAGGGCCTTGCCTTCGACCTTCTGGTGCTCGACGTGATGATGCCCGGCGAGAGCGGCCTCGACCTTGCCCGGGACCTGCGGCGCGGTTCGGCGGTGCCCATCCTGATGCTCACCGCCCGCTCGGACACCGCCGACCGCATCACTGGCTTGGAGGCCGGCGTGGACGACTATCTCGCCAAGCCGTTCGAGCCGCGCGAGCTGCTGCTGCGTATCGGCTCCATCCTCAAGCGCGCACTGCCGCCGCCGCAGAAGGCCATCGAAAGCGTGCGCTTCGGGGAGTTCGCCTTCCACCTGGAGCGGGGCGAGCTGACTCGCAACGGTGAGATCGTGCGCATCACCGAGCGCGAACGCGATATGCTGCGCGCGCTTGCCGAGGCCCCTGGAGATACGGTGCCGCGCTTGGCCCTCGCCGGCGGCGGGGCGGCGAGCGAACGCGCCGTAGACGTGCAGGTGAACCGCCTGCGCCGCAAGCTGGAGCGCGATCCCGCCAATCCCGTCTATCTCCAGACCGTGCGCGGCATCGGCTATCGGCTGGTGGTGACGCCTTGAGTGTGGCGGAGAGCCCTTCGGGTGTCCGCC
>JAYSCE010000014.1:8865-12638 GCA_041915035.1 Xanthobacter sp. | reverse complement strand
CCACTGGGCAAGGCTGGCGCTCGTCTGGCTAAGGGACACCACCAACGGCTTCGCCGCCTGGTTCAACCGCGTGACGCCCAAGGGGCTCTATCCACGCTCGCTGCTCATCATCGTCACGCCGATGGTGATCCTGCAGTCCGTGCTGGCCTTCGTCTTCATGGAGCGCCACTACAACGTGGTGACGCGCCGCCTCTCCGCCGCCGTCAGCCAGGACATCTCGGCCGTCGTCTCGCTCTACGATCTCCTGCCCAAAACCAACGACCACATCGCCCTGCGCACCTTCGCCTCGCGCAACCTCTCGCTCAACGTGGCGGTGCTGCCGCCCACCGACCTGCCGCCGCCCGGGCCGAAGCCCTTCTTCTCGGTGCTCGACGCCGCCCTCTCCCGCGAGATCGGTCTCAGGCTGAAGCAGCCTTTCTGGCTCGACACCGTGGGCCGGTCCATGCTCATCGAGGTCAGGGTGAAGATGGATGATGCGGTGCTGCGCATCTTCGCCCCGCGCAATGCGGCCTATGCCTCCAATTCACACATCTTCCTCTTGTGGATGGTGGGTACCTCGCTGGTGCTGCTGGCCGTCGCCATCCTGTTCCTGCGCAACCAGATCCGCCCCATCGAGAACCTCGCCGATGCCGCCGAGGCTTTCGGCAAGGGGCGCGACGTGGAGAATTTCCGGCCCCGCGGCGCCCGCGAGGTGCGGCGCGCCGCCGTCGCCTTCCTGGAGATGAAGCGGCGCATCGAGCGGCAGATCGAGCAACGCACCACCATGCTCGCGGGCGTCTCCCACGACATGCGCACCATCCTCACCCGCTTCAAGCTCGAACTTGCCTTCCTGCCCGAGGGCGAGAGCGAGGCGCTGAAGAAGGATGTGGACGAGCTTCAGGGGATGCTGGAGGCCTACCTCGCCTTTGCCCGCGGCGATCCCGGCGAGCAGGCGGCCCTCACGGACATGGGCGAATTGATCGAAGACCTGCGCCTCAACGCAGAGCGCGACGGCGCCACCGCCACGGCGAGCTTCATGGGCCCGCCTCTGGTGGAGGTGAAGGCCGACCAGCTCAAGCGCTGCATCGGCAACCTCGTGAACAATGCCGTGCGCCATGCCCGCACGATCGCGGTCTCCGGCACCCGCGACGCGCGCTATCTGATCGTGACCGTGGATGACGACGGGCCGGGCATCCCCGAAGAGAAGCGCGAGGAGGTGTTCCGCCCCTTCCTGCGCCTCGATGATGCGCGCAACCAGGACGCCGGCGGCTCCGGCCTCGGCCTGTCCATCGCGCGCGACATCGCCCGGGCCCATGGCGGCGACATCCAGCTTTCCGACAGCCCCATGGGCGGCCTGAGGGCCGCGGTGCGGATCCCCGTCTAGCCCATTCCTTGGGCGTGCCCGAACCTTGGGCTTGCTCCCTTTCGCTGGCTGATGGTCCACTGGCGACATGGACAAGCTGCCCCCGTCTCCGCCCTTCCAGCCCTCGGATTTCGCCCAGACCCATCCCGGCCTCGCCCTGCTTCGCCTCGCCGCGCTGCTGGCCGAGGGCAGCGAGGCGGACGAGGAGACGCTCGACCTGATGTTCGAGCAGATGGAAGTGGGCGCGCTGGACGGCCTCGCACCCGCCGACATCTGGTCGGAAGTCTCCCGGGGGCTGATGGGTGCCCGGCCCGGCACCATGGTAAAGGCGCTGCGGGAGTGCGGCGTGCTGGAAGAGATCCTGCCCGAGGTTTCCGCCATCTTCGGGGTCCCTCAGATCACAGACACCGCGGACGAGATCGACCTCGGCGTCCTTCTCGTCGCCGCCCTAAACGAGGCCGGCCGGTGGGGCGCGCCGCTGGAGGTGCGTTTCGCGCTGCTGCTGATGCACGCCGGCAAGTCGGATTCCCCGCGCGAGCACTTGCCCGTCCACTACCGCCATATGGAACGCGCCGTGCCGCGCATCACCGCCGCCTGCGATCGCTTTGACGTGCCCGAGCGCTGCCGCGACCTTGCGCTTCTCGCCCTCCACGAATGCGAGCGGGTGCAGCGTGCCTCGCCGGTCCGCGCCGGGCCGCTCGCCGCCATGCTGGAGCGCACCGGCGCCTTCCGCGACCCGGACCTGTTCGAGGCGCTGCTGCTGGTCGCCACCTGCGACTATTTCGGCCATGGCGACCGCATCGGCGAGACCCACCCGAAGGTGGATCTGCTGCACGCCGCCCGCGACGCCTGCACCGGCCTCGACGAAGGCGACCTCGACGCCGACGACATCGCCCATGCCCGCGCGCAAGCCATTGCCGTAGCGTTCAAATCCGAACGATGGGACGGCGCGTGAGGCTCAGAACAGGCGGCCGCCGTCCGGCACCTTGAGGGTGGGCGAGATCAGCACCACCGCGCCGTTCTCGTCGGGAAAGCCAAGGGTCAAAACCTGCGACATGAAGGGGCCGATCTGCCGGGGCGGGAAATTCACCACCGCCGCCACCTGCCGCCCCACCAGATCCTCCGGCGTGTAATGCACGGTGATTTGTGCCGACGACCTTTTCACCCCGATCTCCGCCCCGAAGTCGATGGTGAGCTTGAAGGCGGGCTTCCGCGCCTGCGGAAAGGGTTCTGCGGCGATGATGGTGCCGACGCGGATATCCACCTTCAGGAAGTCGTCGAAGGCGATGACGGGGGATGGAGTGCTCTCGTCGGACATGGCGGCCTGCTGCTGCGGAAGGCCTGCTTATAGGCCATCGCCCGCCTCCTCCGCGAGCCCCGAAAACGGCCGCCATCAGCTTGACAGTAAAGGGGTCGGAAAATATTAACCCAGCGGTAACCATACCCGGGCGGGGGAACGGACAAGTGACTTTCAAACCACGGATTTTTGCCGGCTTCCTCGCCCTCTCGGCCCTCGGGGCATCGCTTCCTGCCGCGGCGCAGGAGACGGCCTACGATCGCTCCGGCCGCTGGACCATCACCGCCGTTTTCGCCAACAACCAGTTCGGCTATTGCGCCGCTGATACCGACAACGGCCAGGTGCAGTTCCGCATCGGCACGGATGGAAAGTCTTGGCAGATCGGCGTGCCTTACTATGGCAACGTCTCGGGCCCCCTCGACGTCTATTACGGCTTCGGCGGTGCCGCGGAGATGGGCACCTTCCACGCCGAGGGGGACGGCTGGGCCTCCATGATGATCAACAACGACCAACTCAATGCCTTCAGGACGTTGCCGGAATTCTCCGTGAACCTCGACCGGGGCGAGCAGACCTTCAACCTCGCCGGCGCCGTCCAGGCGCTCGACAAGACCCTGGCGTGTGCGCGCAACCGCGGCCAGAAGGCCTCCCCGCCGCCCCCTCCCCCGCAGCAGAATGTAACAAACGGCAAGAATTGCCCGCCCTTCGGCAGCGTCCGCTCGCAGAACAGCAATGCGCCAGTGAAGGTGATGTTCGTGAACGAAACGAACATCCCGCTCAACATCATGTGGATCGACTTCAACGGCGAGTGGAAGAAGTACCATACACTCCGGCCGCACTCGAATGTGGAGCAGCCGACGTATGGGACCCACCCGTGGATCGCCGTGGATTCTCGCGGCACCTGCCATGGCGGCGTGATGTACGGCAATCCGGCCTCGCGCACCGAGGGCGACAACATGTTCCAGATCTGGGAGTGAGGCGGCACGCGGGCCGGCGACAGCTTCGGGGAGCGATGGCAATGTCTTGCAGGGCTTATGTTTTCGGGGCGTTGGTGGCCACAGCGGCAGTCGCCGCGGCGATCCCGGCGGCGGCGCAGAGCGCGGGGCGCAACTGTCCGCCCTATGGCAGCGTCCGCTC
>JAYSCE010000014.1:8527-8855 GCA_041915035.1 Xanthobacter sp. | reverse complement strand
GGAGGTTATCTTCCTGAATTTCACGAAGATTCCGCTCACCATCATGTGGATCGACTTCGACGGCCAGTGGCGCAAGTACCACACGCTTGCCCCCAATGCCGCCGCCACCCAGCGCACCTTCGGCACCCACCCCTGGATCGCGGTGGACGACAAGGGCAATTGCCACGGGCGGGTGATGTATCCCAACCCCAATTCGCGCGACGGCGGTGACAACCGGTTCGAGATCTACAACTGATTTCGCTTACTCTACAAAGAGTTGCGGCGCCACCCGGGGGGGGGGCCGGCGGGCGGGCGCGCCGCCCCCGGGGGTGGTGAGGTCCCGGGGAGT
>JAYSCE010000014.1:0-8517 GCA_041915035.1 Xanthobacter sp. | reverse complement strand
GGCCGCGGCGCTCAGCTCCGGGGGGTGATCGGAGCCTTGCTGGTGCGGCCCCACAGCACGAAAAGTGCGAGGGCGAGCAGGACCAGATTCATCGGCAGCACCTGGACCTCGCCACGGGTGACATGCAGCACCATGGCGGCCGCCTGGATGGTGGCGAAGCCCGCTGCGGCGAGCGGCGTCAGGCCCGGCTGGATGCGTGTAAGTGCCGGAAAAATAATGCCAATCGCGCCAGCCAGCTCGGCAATGCCGACGAAGCGCACCAGCCAGAGAGGGGCATCGGCGGCCCAGGTCGCGCCCATCTGGGCGAGGGCCGGCGGGGCCATGAAAACGTGCATGGAACCGGCCATTCCGAACAGGAGGGCGAGGACGATCTGGGCGGCCCACAAAGCGAGGGTCCAGCCCCGGTTCGGTGCGATGCCGGTGGCGATGTCGGTGGGTGTCATGGGTGTTTCACCAGGGGTATCGGTGCCGTTCGGAAACGGTTCACCTGACTGTCAGATGCCCCCGACGCTATCGATTTCCCATCAGGCAATCATGCCGCCATAATTTGACGCTTGATTTCCTGATAGCGAATGATGATGGACACGCTCGCCAGCCTCCGCATCTTCGTCGCCGTCGCCGAGCTGAAGAGCTTCGCCGCTGCCGCCGCGCGCCTGCGGCTCTCCCCGGCCATGACCACCAAGCACGTCCAGCATCTGGAGGCGCGGGTGGGGGCGCGGCTGTTCCAGCGCACCAGCCGGAAGGTCAGCCTCACCGAGGCGGGGGCGCTCTATCTCGCCGAGGTGCGCCCCCTGCTGGAGGGGCTGGACGAGGCGGAGGCGCGCATCGGGGCGGCGACGGTGGAGCCGCGCGGCACGCTGCGCATGAGCCTGCCGGTGTGGATGGCGCATCCGCGCTTCGTCCGCCTCTTCGCCGCCTACCGGGCGCGCTACCCGCAGGTGCGGCTCGACCTGCATCTCGACGGGCGGGCGGTCAATCTGGTGGAGGAGGGCTTCGACCTCGCCTTGCGCATCACCCGGTCGCTGGACGAGGGGGTGATCGCCCGCACGCTCGCCCCCATCTCCTTCGTGCTGGTGGCCGCCCCGGCCCTTCTCGCCCGCACCGGACGGCCGGAGCGCCTCGCCGATCTCGACGGCCTGCCCTTCGTCGCCTACGCACCGATGATGGCGAGCGGGCGCCTCGCGCTGCCGGGGATGGACGCCGAGATCCGTTTCGATCCGGTGGTGCTGAGCGGCAACGAGACCCTGCTGCTGATGGCGGCGCGCGAGGGCATGGGCTTCGCCTTCGTGCCGCGGGTGATCGTGGAGGACGACCTCGCCGCCGGCACGCTGGAGCACCTCCTGCCCACCGCCCTCACCCCCTCCGCCCCCCTCTACGCCATCTACCCCAACCGCACCCACCTGCCCGCCAAGGTGCGGACATTTCTGGATTTTCTGGTGGAGGAGGGGTGGTGAGGGGGTGGAATACCTTGCGGGTGGTCGCTTTAGTTATTACAATCTTAGCACGAAATTGCGGAAGCAATGACGCACGGCGGTCCGGGAATAATGGCCTATATCCAAGCTGGCTTTCCATCGAAAGAAAGTCTGTGACGCGGCACCCTGTCGCCGTCTTGAGCATTGATTAGTCCTTGGCGAAGTCACGCCAACCATGCCGCCGGAGCCATGGCAAGGAAGAATTAAATGATCGTAGATTGGATTGACTTCGGACAAGTTTCCGCGGAGAGAGATGATAACTTATCAGAATATTTTTTCGAGAATGGCGTCCTTCAGGCAGCCATATCGAACAAGCATCAATTTCTTGTCCTTGGGCGGAAAGGCGCAGGCAAGACAGCCGTCTTTCAACACTTATCCGCAAACAGCAATAAGTATATTGGACAAAACGATATAATAATTAGCTTATCGCTCAATAATTATAATTGGAATGTACATCATCTCCTTTCGACAGATGAAAAAGCGCCATGATTGGCGTATATAAATTCGTGGAAATATATTATCTACCTTATGGCACTTCGCAAACTAATTGATACCGGGATCGTTAGTCCGAAGCTCAATGCTGTAAAGAGTCTTATTTCACATGTATACACTTCTCCAATTTCGAGCCTAGCGGATGTTGTAGGGCAAAAACTGCTCCAACTGGTTCGTTTAAAGCTGCCGACCGGCGCCCTGGACATGGAGGGTAGCAGCCTGGATAGCATATCTCTCGAGGGCGGCGAGGTAGCGTTCAAAGACGTGACAGCCAACCCATCAATGAGGGATTCTCTGAATAAGACGATAGATCGTTTGACGGAGATTTTTGAAGATACACTCATTGATTCTTTAAATCACAATAGGAGAATATTCATCACATTTGACCGCATTGATGAGGCGTGGGATCTTTCGTCGTTTGAGTCAAGTCAGAGAATAATTGCCGGCTTAATTGGCGCGTCGGAATACATAATTCATAAATTCCATGGGAATCTACGTCCTATAATATTTTTGCGTGAAGATATTTTTGAAACACTTGATATAAACGATAAAAATAAGCTGCGATCGGACTGCGGCCAGCTACTTGCTTGGTCGAAAGATGGCTTGAGCAGAATGATACTGGAACGAGTTAATTTTTTTGCGCGAAAATCTGGGAATACAGAATTGACAAAAATTGAAGATTTATTTGACAGAGAACAAATGAGGCAGCAGAGAGCCCCATTTGATCACATAATACTTCGGACAATGTTACGGCCCCGTGACTTCATTCAATTATTCCAGCTTGTAAAGCAGGATATGAAAGATCGTATCGAAAATATATTTGAAGATGATAAGGTGAATGAAGATAAACTAGAGTGTAAATCAATATATAACGTTGAGCCGGCATATTCTGAGTGGCTAATAGAGGAGATTAAAGACGAATGGAAAGTTCAGTATCCTCAAATCTCAAACCTTCTTTCCTCCATCCAAAATAATGGAAAAACCACATTCACATCAGAAGATTTATCTGCCTCCCTTGAGAAGATAGGCGTCGATGTGAAGGACAATGACATTATTGTATATCTTAAATTCCTATTTGATAACTCGATTATTGGATTTAAAGTTGGAAATTCACAGCAATGGAGGTTCAAGTGCTTCTTCAAATCACAGGGATTTGTTGAGTCAGACCTATACAAGGTGCACGATGGGCTCCACAGGGGACTAAATTTGACCGAGAGCCGCAATCAGACATAACCCGAGTGACCCCCTCACCCCTCAAACCGCTCCACAAACTCCGCCACCCGCCGGTCCACCCGCACATCCCGCCCGGTGATGGCCCGTACCAGTGAGAGCCCTTCGAGCGTCCGCGCGCGGGAGAGGGCCACGTAGGCCTGTCCGGGGGCGAAGGCGCCGTCGGCGAAGTCGATGCGAACGTCGGTGAGGGTGAGGCCCTGCGCCTTGTGCATGGTGAGGGCCCAGGCGGGGGCGAGGGGGAGTTGGGTGTAGGTGCCCACCACCTGCGCCTCCAGCCGGCCGCCGGGCTCGTCCCAGCCGTAGCGGATGCGTTCCCAGGTGAAGGCCTCGATCTCCACGCTCGGGCCTGAATCGAGCTTCACCAGCGCCGAATGGGGGCCAAGGCCCGTCACCGTGCCCACCGAGCCGTTGACCCAGCGCCGGGCGGGATCGTTGCGCAGGGCCATCACGCGGGCGCCGCGCTTCAGCACCAGCTTTTCCGCCACCGGCAGGCGGTCGCCCTCCAGCCCGAACTCGCCCTTGAGCAGGCCGGAGAACTCGCGCCCCTCGTCGGAAAGGGAAGCGAGGCCGCGCGCATTGTAGGCATCGGCGCGGGCATTGGTGGGGGTGAGGAGCACGGGCAGCGCGCCGTCGCGATGGGGGCGCACGCAGGCCTCGTTCAGCGCCTCCGCCGCCTCGCGGGCGCCCCGGCCCCGCCGCAGGGCGTCAAGCATGGCGATGAAGGCGCGGTCGGTCTGGCGGTGGACGAAGGTGAACGGCCCCTCGTAGCCCATGCGGCCGAGCATCTCCTGCTCGGCATAGGGCACCACCGGGGGAAGCTGGAGGAAATCGCCCACCAGCACCATCTGCACCCCGCCGAAGGGCTCGGAGTTATCGCGGGCGATGCGGAGCGAGATGTCCACCGCGTCGAGCAGGTCCGCCCGCACCATGGAGATTTCGTCGATCACCACCCGGTCGAGCTTCTTGAGCAGGCGCCGCACCTGGGCGCGGGGCTTCACCTCGTCCGGGTTCATCAGGCGCGGGGGAATGCCGAAGAAGGAATGGATGGTCTGCCCGCCCGCCTGCAGCGCCGCGACGCCGGTGGGCGCGAGCACCACCTGCCGGTCTTGCCCGTGCCCGCGCCGCCCAGCACCATGATGAGCGGGGCCTTCGCCTCGATGGCGGCGAGCGCCCGCCCGGCGGCATCGGCGCCGGGGGCCTCGGCTGGTACGGGCAGATCGCTCACGAGGTGCGGTCGCTCACGAGATCAGGCCTGCCTCGCGGGCGAGGTCGATGAGGGGGCGCTGGGGCCGCGCGCCCATCTGGCCGATGATCTCCCCCGCCGCCAGCGCGCCGAGGCGCAGCGCGGTGGCCGGGTCGAGGCCGCGGGTGTAGCCGGTGAGGAAGCCGGCGGCGACGAGGTCGCCAGCGCCGGTGGTGTCCAGCACCCGCTCCACCGGATGGGCCGGAACGCTCACCACCGCCTCGCGGGTGACGAAGGAGGCGCCCTTCTCCGAGCGCGTCACCACCGCCTCCTTGGCATCCTTGCGCAAAGCGACGAGGGCGGCGTCGAAGTCGGCGGTCTCGTAGAGCGACTTCAGCTCGCCCTCGTTGCAGAAGACGAGATCGACGGTGCCGGAGATGATGAGGTTGCGGAACTCCGCGCGGTAGCGGTCCACGCAGAAGGTGTCGGAGAGGGAGAGCGCCACCTTGCGGCCGGCATCATGGGCGATGCGGGCGGCGTGCAGGAAGGCGCCCTTCGCCTCCGGCGGGTCCCACAGATAGCCTTCCAGATAGGTGACGGCCGCGCTCTCCACCAAGGCCGGGTCGATGTCCGTGGACGTGAGGTGCTGCGCGGCGCCGAGGAAGGTGTTCATGGTGCGCTCGCCATCCGGCGTCACCAGGATGAGGCAGCGCGCCGTGGCCGGGCCGTCGTCGGCGGCGGGGGTACCATAGGCGACGCCGGCGGCGCGGATGTCGTGGCCGAACACGGTGCCCAGCACGTCGTCCTTCACCTTGCCGATGAAGCCGGCCTTGCCGCCCAGCGAGGCGACGCCCGCCGCGGTGTTGGCGGCCGAGCCGCCGGAGGCCTCGGTGCCCGGGCCCATGGCGGCGTAGACGGCTTCCGCCCGCGCCTCGTCGATGAGGGCCATGCCGCCCTTGGCCATGCCGTTCTGCGCGAGGAAATCCTCCTCGGCGCGGGAGAGGACATCGACGATGGCGTTGCCGATGGCGAGGACGTCGAGGGCAGCAGTCACAGGAAGTCTCCGGAAGATTCGGCGAGGGGTAGCATTCGCCCCAGTGCGGTGCAATCGCCGGGCCCGGCGCCGTCGCCTACCCCTTAACCTTTTCGCAAGGAATGCCGCCCCCGCCGCCCGGCGCGGCGGCTTCGCACTTGCAACCGGCCCGGGCTTCTGAACAATTCCGTCAGTTTGCTCACAGAAGGAGCCTGCCCGCAGCAGGGGCGGGAGCGCACGTTGCGGAGCGTCACGAGACGTGATGCGGCGCGGCGGCTCCCGGATGCTAAAGGCAGGCTCGACGACGTACCGCTGGGGCACGGTGCGTCGGGATAAACGGCGACGAGAGGGACCATGTCGCGCAGGTATTTCGGAACGGACGGCGTGCGCGGGCGCGCCAATGCCTCGCTCACGGCGGATCTGGCGCTGCGGGTGGGCATGGCGGCGGGGCTGGTGTTCCAGCGCGGCGACTATCGCCACCGCGTGGTCATCGGCAAGGACACGCGCCTGTCCGGCTACATGATCGAGAACGCGCTGGTGGCGGGCTTCACCTCGGTGGGCATGGACGTGCTGCTGCTCGGCCCCATGCCGACGCCGGCGGTGGGCATGCTCACCCGCTCCATGCGCGCCGACCTCGGCGTGATGATCTCCGCCTCGCACAACCCCTTCGACGACAACGGCATCAAGCTGTTCGGCCCGGATGGCTTCAAGCTCTCCGACGAGGTCGAGCGCGAGATCGAGGAGCTGATCGACGAGGACCTCGCCAAGCGCCTCGCCAAGCCCGCCGAGATCGGCCGCGCCCGGCGGCTGGAGGGCGTGCACGCCCGCTACATCGAATATGCCAAGCGCACGCTGCCGCGGAACCAGTCGTTCGAGGGCCTGCGCGTGGTGGTGGACTGCGCCCATGGCGCCGGCTACCGCGTGGCGCCGGAGGCCCTGTGGGAGCTGGGTGCCGAGGTGATCTCCATCGGCGTCGAGCCGGACGGCATGAACATCAACCGGGACGTGGGCTCCACCTCCCCCGCCGCCCTCGCCGCCAAGGTGCGCGAAGTGCGCGCCGACATCGGCATCGCCCTCGACGGTGACGCCGACCGGGTGATGATCGTGGACGAGAAGGGCCACACGGTGGACGGTGACCAGCTCATGGCCGTCATCGCCGAGAGCTTCAAGGAAGACGGCCGCCTCGCCCGTGACGGGCTGGTGGCCACCGTCATGTCCAACCTCGGGCTGGAGCGGCACCTCGCCGGCGAGGGCATCTCGCTCGCCCGCACCGGGGTGGGCGACCGCTACGTGCTCGAGCGCATGCGCGCCGACGGCTACAACGTGGGCGGCGAGCAGTCCGGCCACATCATCCTGTCCGACTATTCCACCACCGGCGACGGCCTCGTCGCGGCGCTGCAGGTGCTGGCGGTGGTGGCGCGGCAGGAGAAGCCCGTCTCCGAGGTCTGCCACCGGTTCGATCCGCTGCCGCAGATCCTCAAGAACGTCCGCTACCGCGACGGTGCGCCGCTGGAGAACGAGAAGGTGAAGGTGGCCATCGCCGATGCCGAGCGCCGCCTCTCCAACCACGGCCGTCTGCTCATCCGCCCCTCGGGCACCGAGCCGGTGATCCGCGTGATGGGCGAGGGCGACGACCGCGACCTGGTGGAGACCGTCGTGGACGAGGTGATCGACGCCCTGCAGCGCGCCGCCGCCTGAGCATCGGAAGGGCGCGCGGCGCCCCTCTCCCTGGCAACCATTGTCATTTAAGCCACCGCCCTCCGGTGAAGCCGGAGGGCGAAGGCGGCGCCCCTCAGGCGCCGGGCTGGCGCACCACGCGCAGGTAGGGCTTCACGGTGGTCCAGCCGTCCGGGAACTTCTCCTTGGCGGCGTCGTCCGAGAGCGAGGGAACGATGATGACGTCGTCGCCCTGCTTCCAGTCCACCGGCGTCGCCACCGAGTGCTTGGCGGTGAGCTGCAGGCTGTCCACCACGCGCAGGATTTCCGCGAAGTTGCGGCCGGTGGAGGCCGGATAGGTGAGCGACAGCTTCAGCTTCTTGTCCGGGCCGATGATGAACACCGAGCGCACGGTCAGCGTGTCGTTCGCATTGGGGTGGATGAGGTCGTAGAGGTCGGAGACCTTGCGGTCGGAATCCGCGATCAGCGGGAAGTTCAGGGTGGCGCCGGTGGCGTCCTTGATGTCGCCGACCCAGGCCGGATGATTGTCGATGGCATCCACCGACAGGCCGAGCAGCTTCACGCCGCGCTTGTCGAACTCCGGCTTCAGGTGGGACGCCTGGCCCAGCTCGGTGGTGCAGACCGGGGTGAAGTTCTTGGGGTGGGAAAACAGGATGCCCCAGCTGTCGCCGAGCCATTCATGAAACTTGATGGGGCCTTCGGTGGTCACGGCCTCGAAATCCGGAACCACATCGCCCAGTCGCAGCGTCGCCATGGTCATCTCCAATAAACATCGAAAAACTGTATATCTTTAGATTATACTACAACTTCGATGCATTTAAAGTCGATTCACGCCGCGAACCCGGCCGACCGGGTCGGCGCGCGTTCATCGGAAATCAGGCTTTGCGTGGTGACGTCAAAGCCGGACCGGATGGGGCTGATAGGATCGGATCGCAGGCAATCCGAAGACGCCCGATCCCGATACGCGACCCGCACGGCAATAGCTCCGACGGCGATCGGCAAAAACAGAGACGGAGGAAGCATCCATGAAACGCATCCTGGCGGCGGCCCTCGCAGCCCTCCTTCCCCTCCAGAATGCCGGGCTCGCGATGGCCTGCACGGCGGTGAACGTGGTCGCAGCGGACAAGACCGTGATCGCCGGGCGCACCATGGAATGGGCGTTCGACATGAAATGGACGCTCAAGAGCATCCCCAAGGGCACCACCCTGACCCTGACCGCCCCGGCGGACCTCGGCCTGCCCGAGAAGAAGGTGGCGACGCTCTATTCGGCCGTGGGGATCAGCGCCGAAGTCATTCCCGGCGGCGCCATCATCGAGGGGCAGAACGCGGCCGGCCTGGGCATGAGCGGCAATTTCCTGCCCGGCTTCACCACCTACCAGACGGTGACCAAGACGGACACGGCCTATGTCTCCATCCTCGGCTTCGGC
>JAYSCE010000013.1:0-20918 GCA_041915035.1 Xanthobacter sp. | reverse complement strand
AGGCGGCTCGCCCCAGGAGAGATAGGTGGTGACATGCTCGGCCGCGACCTCGTGGCCGGCCTCGGAAGAGCCGCCGAACCAGAGCGGTGGGTGGGGCTTCTGCACCACCGGGAAGTCGAGCCGGCCATGGGCGACACGATAATACTTGCCCTCGAAATCCACCGTCTTTCCGGCGACGAGATCGCGCCAGATGGTGAGGAATTCGTCCGCCTGGGCGTAGCGTTCGTCATGCTCCAGGAAGATGCCGTCGGCGCCCAGCTCGGCGGGATGGCCGCCCACCACCACGTTGAGCAACAGCCGGCCGTCGCTGAGGCGGTCGAGGGCCGCCGCCTGCCGCGCCGCGAAGGCCGGCGAGGTGACGCCCGGCCGCAGCGCCACGAGGAATTTCAGGCGCTCGGTGGCGGTGGCAAGGCCCGCAGCGGTAATCCAGCTGTCCTCGCAGCTCTGGCCGGTAGGCAGGAGCACGCCCTTGAATCCGAGCCGGTCCACCGCCTGCGCCACCTCCCGGAAATAAGCGAACTCCGGCGGCCGCTGCTGCGTCTCGGAGCCGAGGTAGGAGCCGTCCCCATGGGTCGGGATGAACCAGAACAGGTCGGGGGCGACAGGAGACTGCGACACGCTCATGTGGAACTCCGTTATTCCACATCAGAAAGCGGCCATGACTACATAAAGTCAATGGATTTTATGATTATAAAAATTGATCGATTTTTCAATGTGATTTTGCGTGGGACTGGCGGGCCAAAGACCGCGCCGTCATGACGGCGCGACTAAAGGCCCTGTCCACGTCGGACATGACGCCCATGGCCCCGTTCAAGCTGCCTTGACCAATGCGCGGTACAACTCTACGGAACCTTTTGGCGCCAAGGCATCCTAAGGACTGTCTTGCCAGCGGTGGGCCGTGCCCTCGGGCAGAGAGAGAGCGCGGCTCGCCCAGCACCGTCCGCAGCGTCACCTCCAGCTGCGCAAGGTTTGGCACGACCGGAACAGATCGGCGGTCCGATGGCACATCCGTCCTTGGATGATAGTCACAGTCGGCGCGTCAGCGCGTTGACGCTGCTTGAATCCGTTCTTCTGATGGGCATCGGAGGCCTCTGGTGCGTTGGCCTGCTGATGATCGACCGGCCGCTCCTGGCCGGCATCAATTTCGCCATGGCCGTTCTCGGGGCATGCCTGCTGGTCCTGCTGCGGCACGGGCGGCTACGTCTGGCGACGCTCCTCGCCGTTCACCTCGCGCCGCTCGCCGTCGCGGCGTCCTGTCTGTTCGATAACCCTCCGCTCGGCGTGCCGAAGGCGACGGTCCTGTACTTCCTGCCGATCGCCGCCGGCAGCTATTTCGCATTCCAGCGCGACGGCTTTTACCTGCGCATCGTGCTGCCGATCCTCTATCTGCTGGCCTTTGTCGCCTTCAGCCTCCTGCCGCTGGCGATCAGCGACCCAAGACTGCTCGTCCCGCCCGAGGGGGCTTCCATCGCGGCGTGGGTGAACACCGTGTTGGCCCTTATCGCCCTGGTCTTCACCCTCGGGCTCATGCACGTCGATCTCACCGACCGTCGCGGCTGGGAACACGACCTGGGCCGGGCCATCGCCCGGAGCGAGTTCCGCCTCGCCTACCAGCCGCAGGTTGATCGCAAGGGCCATCTGGTCGGTGCGGAAGCGCTCGTTCGCTGGCACAGTCCCCGGCGCGGCAACGTCCCGCCGGGCCAGTTCATTCCGCTGGCGGAGGAAACCGGCCAGATCGTTGCGATCGGGGACTGGGTGCTGCGTGCCGCCTGCGCACAGCTCGCCAAATGGAACGCGCAGCCCGCTACCGCGCATCTCACCCTCTCGGTCAACATCAGCGTCGCCCAGTTCCTTCAGCCCGACTTCGTCCGAAACGTCACAGACATCGTGACGCGAAGCGGCTGCGACGTGTCGCGTCTGAAGCTGGAGCTGACGGAGAGCATGCTGGCCGAGAACATGCCCGACATGGCCGCACGCATGCAGGCCTTGTGCGACATCGGCCTCGTCTGGGCGCTGGACGACCTCGGCGCGGGCTACTCATCGCTTCAGGCGCTCGGCCAATTTCCCTTCGCCCAGATCAAGCTCGATCAGTCGTTCGTGCGCGGGTTGCCGGCGGACAAGTCGAGTCTGCGCATCGTGGAGGCCATGATTTCCCTGGCCGACACGCTCTGCCTCATGTCCGTCGCTGAGGGGGTCGAGACGGAGGAACAGTTCAGGTGCCTGGTGGAGGCCGGCTGCGAGGCATTCCAGGGCTATCTGTTCGGCCGCCCCATGGACATCGACAGCTTCGATGCGCTCCTCGCGCCCGCATCCGACGCGATGGCCAGCATCATGGACGGCGGCGGCGCTCCCCACGAGCGATAGGCGGGGGCCGACGTACTGGGGTGCATTTGCCCGCGATCCTGCCTAAATGGGGCCGTTGAGCCTTCGCCCCAAGGAGCCGCGCGCCGCCCCATGATCCGTTTCCTGCTTCGCTTCACCGGATTCTGGCTGCTCGCGGGCGGCTTCGTCGCGCTCATCGTGGACGGCACGCGCTCCATCACGGCCTCCGGCCTCACCCTCACCTCGGCCGGGGATGCCTGGTTCGCCTTGTCGCCGGGCAGCCTGGAGCGGGCGGAGACCTCGGCCAAGGCCGGGATGCCGGCGGTGTGGAACACAGTTCTGCTCCCCCTCCTCTCCATGCCGGCCTTCGCGCTGCTCCTCCTCGTCGGGCTGATCCTGATGGGCCTCGGCCGGGTGCGGGAGCGCTCGCGCTTCGAGATCGGCTGACCAGCTTCACCCGCCCCCTCGCGCAAGCACGGCCGCATCCCCATATTGGGGATCCAGCGGGGTTTTCCCCTGCCCCATCCAACACTATGCCGTGGCCCCGGGGTCCGATGCCCTCCGGCCACGAGACGAGGAGCCTGCCATGTTCTGGCTGAAGAAGTCCCTCGACCTGCCCACCGCCGCCGAGGCCCTGCCCGGCCGTGCCACCGCCATCCCCACCGCCGAAGTTCACTACGTTAACGGCCATGCCTTGAAGGGGCCGTATCCCAAGGGCTTCGAGACCGCCGTGTTCGCCCTGGGCTGTTTTTGGGGCGCCGAGCGCAAGTTCTGGCAGCAGGATGGCGTGTGGGCGACGGCGGTCGGCTATGTCGCCGGCCATACGCCGAACCCGACCTATGAGGAGGTCTGCTCCGGCAGCACCGGCCATACCGAAGGGGTGCTGGTGGTGTACGATCCGGCCGTCGTCTCCTACGGCGACCTGCTCAAGCTGTTCTTCGAGAGCCACGACCCGACCCAGGGCATGCGGCAGGGTAATGACGTGGGAACGCAATACCGTTCCGGCATCTATGTCACGAGCCCCGAGCAGCGGGCCGAGGCGGAGGCGGCCAAGGCGGCCTATGGGCCGGCGCTGAAGGCGCGCGGCTTCCCCGCCATCACCACCGAGATCGCCGAACTCGGGCCGTTCTATTTCGCCGAGGGCTACCACCAGCAGTATCTGGCGAAGAACCCCAACGGCTATTGCGGCCTCGGCGGCACCGGCGTCTCCTGCCCAATCGGCACCGGCGTCGCCGCGCAGTAGGACCGATCCGACGCTGATGCGCCTGACTTCGACGAATTGGCGGCGCTGATGCGCCGGGCAACGACAGGTTGGGCGGCGCTGATGCGCCGCCTTGCCAAATCGACACGCGGCGGGCTTGAGTGGGCGCCTCTCATCTGGTCCCGATCATGCCCGCTGCTCCGTCCCGTACCCTCCTCGCGCGCGACCATGCCCTCCACCTCGGGCCGCGCACCCTCATCATGGGCATCCTCAATGTGACGCCCGATTCCTTCTCCGACGGCGGCCGCAGCGCCGCGCCGGAGGATGCGCTCTCAAACGCCCGGCGCCTCGTCGCCGAAGGCGCCGAAATCCTCGACGTGGGCGGCGAATCGACGCGGCCGGGCCATACGCCGGTGGCCGCGGAGGACGAATGGGCGCGCATCGCCCCGGTCATTCCCGCCCTTGTGGCGGAGATGGGGGTGCCCGTTTCGGTGGACACCTACAAGGCGGAGGTTGCCCGTCGCGCCCTCGAGGCAGGGGCGAGCATCGTCAACGACGTGTGGGGCTTCACCCGTGATCCCGACATGGCCAAGGTGGTGGCCGATCACGACGCCGCGGCTGTGGTGATGCACAATCGCGACGAGCTGGATGAATCCCTCGATATCGTCTCGGAGATGCTGGGCTTCTTCGAGCGGGTGCTGGAGATCGCCGACCGCGCGGGCGTGAAGCGCGAGAAGCTCGTGCTCGATCCCGGCATCGGCTTCGGCAAGAGCTTCCCGCAGAACCTCGCCGCCATCCGTCGCCTGCCGGAACTGCGGGTGCTCGGGCTGCCGATCCTCCTCGGCACCTCGCGTAAGTCGCTGATCGGCAAGGTGATCCAGACAACGCCGCAGGAGCGGGTGCCGGGCACCATCGCCTCCAACGTCATCGCCATCATGGATGGGGTGGAGATCATCCGGGTCCACGACGTGGCCGCTCACGTGCAGGCGGCCCGTGTCACCGAGGCGATCCGGGACGCCTCATGACCATCGCCTATCTGTGCCTCGGCTCCAATGTCGGCGATCGCGAGAAGACCATGGCGCAGGCGCTGGCCACCCTGTGCCGCGCCGGCCTGACCCTGCGCCGCAGGTCCTCTTATTACGAGACGCCGCCCTGGGGGCCGGTGCCGCAGGGGCCTTATCTGAACCAGGTGGTGGAGGTGGACAGCCCCATCGGGGCGAGAAGCCTGCTCGCGCTGGGGCTTGAGGTGGAGCGCATGCTGGGCCGCGATCGACCCAACGAGGTGCGCTTCGGCCCGCGCCGCATCGACATCGACATTCTGCTGTTCGGAGATGAGACCGTGCGGGAGGAGGATCTGGAAATCCCCCATCCTCGCCTCATGGAACGCGCCTTCGCGCTCGTGCCGCTAACCGAGATCGCGCCCAACATCGTGGTCGGCGGCGTGCGTGCAGCGGAGGCGCTGGCAAAGCTGGACCAGAGCGGCATCACGCGCCACGAGGAAGAGAGCGCGTCCCACGCATGAAAAGGCCCCGCGCCGAGAGACGCGGGGCCGGGGCGCGAGGCCCGTCCTTGCAGGAGCGTTCGGCTCACATGGTCCGGATGTTGGTGGACCAGGTATCGACCTGGCGCTTCACCTCGTCCTTCGCATAGCCGTAGCGTTCCTGCAGCTTGCCTTCGAGAACCTCGCGGTTCCCGTTGATCTCGGTGAGGTCGTCGTCGGTCAGCTTGCCCCACTGGGCCTTCAGGTTGCCCGTGAACTGCTTCCAGTTGCCTTCGATGCGATCCCAATTCATCGGCTCGTCCTCCGTATGAGTGGAAAGATGCGACAAGAACGTTCACGCTTGAGCGGGAGTTCCGCTAAGTTTTGCGTAACGGGGGAGGATCGATGACGGCCGCGGTACATGACGACGAGAAGCTGGCCGCAGGCGTCGCGAAGGGGGAGAGGGCAGCGCTGGCCCGGGCCATCACCCTTGTGGAATCCCGCCGCTCGGATCATCGCCGCCGCGCCCAGACGCTCCTCCAGTCGCTGCTGCCGAGAACCGGCAACGCCTATCGCATCGGCATCACCGGCGTGCCGGGGGTGGGCAAGTCCACCACCATCGACGCGCTCGGCACCTATCTGACGGGGCTCGGCCACAGAGTTGCGGTGCTGGCGGTGGACCCCTCCTCCACCCGCACGGGCGGTTCCATCCTCGGCGACAAGACGCGCATGGCGCGCCTGTCGGTGGATCCCGCCGCCTTCATCCGCCCTTCCCCGTCCGGCGGCACGCTGGGCGGAATCGCCGCCAAGACGCGCGAGACCATGCTTCTGTGCGAGGCTGCCGGCTTCGACGTGGTGCTGGTGGAGACGGTGGGCGTCGGCCAGTCGGAGACGGCGGTGGCCGATCTCACCGACACCTTCCTCGTGCTCATGCTGCCCGGGGCGGGCGACGAGTTGCAGGGCATCAAGAAGGGCGTGCTGGAACTGGCGGATATCGTGGCCGTGAACAAGGCGGACGGCGACAACATCAACCGCGCCCGGGCGGCCGCCGGCGAGTACCGGACCGCGCTGCACCTCCTCGGCGCGCGGGAGGCCCATTGGTCGCCGCCCGTGCTCACCTATTCCGCCCTGACCGGCGACGGCATTCCGGGCGTATGGGAACAGGTCATCCTGCACCGGCAGAAATGCGAGGCGGCCGGCACCTTCGCTGCCACTCGCCGCGCCCAGCAGGTGCGCTGGATGTGGACCCTGCTGAACGAGCGGCTCGCCGAGAAGGTCGCCCACGATCCCGGCGTGAAGGCGCGGCTGCCGGCGCTGGAGCGGGAAGTTGCCGAGGGCGCCCTCTCCCCCGCCCTGGCGGCGGCCGAGATCGCCGGCCTCATCGGGCTCTAGGGCATGAACCGGCCGCTGCGCATCCTCGTCTGCGCCTTCGGCCCGTTTCCCGGCGTGCCGGTGAACCCGTCGCAACAGCTCGCGGCCGATCTCCTGCGCCTGCGCCGTCCGGCCCTCTGCGGCATGGAGATCGCGCTCGAAATTTTGCCCACCCGATGGGATGCGCTGGCGCGGCTCGATGCCCGCCTCGCTGCATTCGATCCGGACGCCGTGCTGCTCCTCGGCGTCGCGGCGCGCCGCCGCCGCGTGTCCATCGAGATGCTGGCCGTCAACGCCGCGCGCGCCGCCCCCGATGCCAGCCGGCGCCATCCTCCGGCGCGTCGTCTCAATCCCGGCGGGCCGCCTTTGCTGCGATCACACGTCCCCGCCGGTCCGCTGGCCTACGCCCTGCGCCGGAACGGCATCCCCGCCGTGCCCTCCCGGGACGCCGGGCGATATCTCTGCAATGCCAGCTATTTCTATGCCCTTGCCTGGGCGACGCGGCAGAGCGGACGCCCGCGGCCGGTGCTGTTCGTCCATCTGCCGCGGCGCGAGGGCCGGCCGGCCGGAGTTTCGCGCCTGCGGATGGGGCAAGGCCTATCCCACATCCTCCTTGCCCTCGCTGCCGACGCGCGTCGTCCGGCCGATGACTCTAAGTCGATGGGATAGCTACAGCTTTCGCCTTCGGGAACGAACCGCTATAGGCTCGCCCATCCCCACGTACCGAAAGCCGGCCCGTGACGATCTACCTGCCCATCGCCGAGTTGCCCGTCGCCATCTTCACGATCCTCGCGATGGGCCTTGCGGTGGGCTTCATCTCCGGCATGTTCGGCGTGGGCGGCGGCTTCCTGATGACGCCGCTGCTCATCTTCACCGGCGTCCCCCCGGCGGTCGCCGTGGCCAGCGTCTCGCCCTACATGGCGGCCTCGTCCCTGTCCGGCGCCCTGTCCTATTGGCGCAAGGGCATGGTGGATGGGACGCTCGCCTGGGTGCTGCTCTCCGGCGGCCTGGTCGGCACCCTATCCGGCGTTCTGCTCTTCCTCTGGCTGCGCTCCATCGGGCAGGTGGATCTCGCCATCCGCCTCTCCTACATGCTGTTGCTCGGCGCCATCGGCTCCCTGATGCTGGTGGAGAGCGTGCGTGCCATCATGCGGGAACGCTCCGGCGCCCCCCGCCCGGTGCGCCGTCCCGGCACCCGGCCCCTCTTCATGCGGCTGCCGCTGAAGATGCGCTTCCGCCGCTCGCGCATCTACATCTCGGCCCTGCCGGTCATCGCCATCGGCTATGTCATCGGCCTGCTCGGCGCGGTGCTGGGCGTCGGCGGCGGCTTCATCCTCGTGCCGGCGCTGATCTATCTGCTTAGGGTGCCGACCCAGACCTCGGTCGGCACATCACTGGTCCTCACCCTCGTCACCATGGCAGCCGCAACCGTGCTGCACGCGGTGGCCAACGGCACCGTGGATGCCGTGCTGGCGCTGGTGATGATGATCGGCGGCACCGTCGGCGCCCAGTTCGGCGCCCGCACGGGACAGACGCTGAAGGCGGAAAACCTGCGGCTCCTCCTTGGCCTGCTGGTGCTGTCGGTGGCAGTGCGCGTCGGTGCCGAGTTGGTGACGGCGCCGGGCGATACATTCGCCGTCACCATGGTGGAGACGGTGCGATGAGCGCCGCACGCCTCATCGCCCGAGCGCGCCCCTCTCCGCTCCCTTGGCTCGTCATCCTCGCGCTTGCCCTGCTGGCGAGCCTCATCGCCGCTCCGGCCCGCGCCGACCGGCTGGTGTTGTCGGTCTCGCAGCAGGAGGTGAGCATCTCCTCCAGCTTCACGGGCGCCGAGCTTGTCGTGTTCGGCGTGGCCGAGGCCACCGGTGGTGCGCCGATCGACGACGCGCCGGACGTGGTCGTGACCGTGCGCGGTCCGCGGGAGGATTTCACCACCTGGAGAAAGGCCCGGGTGCTCGGCCTGTGGATCAATACGGACAGCCGGACCTTCATCGACGTGCCGGCCTTCCTCACGGTCCTGTCCAACCGGCCGACCGATGAGATGGCGAGCCTCGCCACCCTGAGGCGAGAACAGATCGGCCTTGCCCGCAACATCTTCGTCCAGCGGGTGGGCAGCGATTTTGCCGACGTGGTGCCCACCGACCCGTTCCGCGCTGCATTTCTCCGGCTGCAATCGGCGCAGGGGCTTTATGAGGAACGGCCCGCCGGCGTCACCTTCCTCGCCCCGCGCGTGTTCCGCGCCGAGGTGCGCATTCCGGGCGCAGCGCCCATTGGGCAGTACCAGATCGAGGTCAAGCTCGTCCGCAACGGGCTGATTTCCGCTACGGAACAAGCCAGCTTCGACGTGCGAAAGATCGGCTTCGAGCAACGCGTAGCAGAGTTCGCCCTCAACGATGCGTTGCTATATGGACTGGTGGTGGCCCTAGGCAGTCTGATCGTCGGCTTCATCGCCAACATCTTGTTCCGCAAGGAATGAGATGTGCAGAGAGGGCATCCGATGCGCTTCGGTATGCAACCCGCATCAAGATCAACAGACGGATGCGAGTACCAACGTCAAAAATAACGACTATTCGGACATTTTTTCCTTGAATCTGCTTTGATCCGCGTCCACACAGGGGCAAGGGTCGATTGAATTAATATATTACCTTCCAAAGGGCATTTGCGGTTCCTGCGCGCAGCCCGGGAGGGCCTCCTTCGGGTGCCAAGCCCTGACCGGCGCCCGTAGGGGACGGGGTGGCGCCCAGCGCGCCGCCCCGGAACCCCTTACCGTTCAGCACATCCCGCCAACGCTGCGGCGGTCCCCCTCCCCGGATCGCGCCGAACCCGACGACGTTGCAATCGGATCGACCCGTGCTCTAGGAACGTCTCATCCACCGGCGATCGCCGGAAGGTGAGGAGCCGCGCCCCGGAAGGAGCGTCGGCGGGAGCAGGGAGACGACCTTGGCCGGTAGCATCGCCATCACCGTCGAGGGCGGCATCGCACGCCTCGCGCTGACCAATCCGGAGCGCCGCAACGCCATCTCCAGCACCATGTGGCGTGCGCTCTCCGCCTTCGCCCAGGAGGCCGGCCGACGCACCGACATCCGCGTCGCCGTGCTCAAGGGGGCCGGCGACCTCGCCTTCTCCGGTGGTGCGGACATCTCCGATTTCGACAGCGCCCGCTCGGACGCCTCCGGCGCGCAAAGCTACGACGATCTGGTCGAGCAGGCCTGCTCCGCCATCGAGAATCTTGCCTTCCCGACCGTGGCTTTCATCCGCGGGGCCTGCGTGGGCGCGGGAGCGGCGCTGGCGGCCAGCTGCGACATGCGCATCGCCGCCGATGATGCCTTCTTCGCCATTCCGGCCGCGCGCCTCGGCCTCGGCTACGATCCGCGCGGCCTCGGCCGGGTGCTGCGCGCCTTCGGCAGCCAGGGTGCGCGGCAATTGTTCTTCACCGCCGATCGCCTTCCCGCCGAGCGGGCGCACGGGATCGGCGCGGTCGATCTCATCGCCCCGCCGGCCGAGGTGGAGGCGCTGGCGGAGCGCACGCTCCACCGCATCGCCGAGAATGCGCCGCTGACCCTCAAAGCGGCGAAGCTCGCCATCCGGGCGGCGGAGAGCGGCAGCCAGCCCCTGACCGCCGAGGCGAAGCGCGCCACCACCCTCGCCAATGCCAGTGCCGATTATCGCGAAGGTCGCCTCGCCTTCGCCGAGAAGCGGGCGCCGCGGTTCACCGGCAGCTGACCTAACAAGCGAGCACACCGGCCGGCGCGCGAGAGCCGGTCGATGTGGTGCATGGAGCGGCGCTGACCCAAATCGCTCAAGCGGGACGCGCCCAGAAGGCCGGTCGGGTCATTTTCCCTGGGCCTTGAGGCGCGCATTGCAGGCGCTCCAGTATTTCGGCCAGGTCTGGCCGGCGGGAATCTTCCCCGCAGCCTTCGCCGCGCGCCATTCGGCGCCGCAGGCCTCCTGACGCTGGTGCTGCGCCGTCTTCGCCGGTGAGGGCTGCGCGCCCGGCTTGGCTGCCGTCCCCGCTCCTGTCGCAGCGGGAGCGGTCGCCGCCGGCTTGACCGGCGTTGCGGCCGCAGGCGCAGTCGTCGCAGGTGCGGTGGCGGGCGCCGTCGTGGCGGGTGTGGTGGTCGCCGCGGGCGCAGCGGGCTTGGTCGTGGCGGGGGCCGTGGTGCTCTGCGCAAAGGCAGGCACGGCGAAGGCGGCAGCGAACGTCAAGGCGAGGATGGCAGTACGTGCACGCATGGTGCAGGCCTCCAAAGGGGCCGCGCGAAGCGGCGCGGCACACGGTCCGGTTCCGGACGCAGGGTCAGCACGCCACGCGACCACTGCGAAATCGCGGCGCAAACGATTGATGACGTTACGGAATTCGAGCCCACCGCACAGCTTTCCGCTGTTCCCTGCTCCGGCCTGTTTCGCCCCTGCGATCCGCCCCGCCGCCACCGACAGGTATTCACGCGCCGATCCGTGGACATGCGTGCCCCACGCCTATATGGTCCGCCGCCGCGTTGGGGCGTAGCCAAGTGGTAAGGCAGGGGATTTTGATTCCCCCATTCCCTGGTTCGAATCCAGGCGCCCCAGCCACGCCGCCCGCACTCACGGGGATTGGATCTCCAGACGGTCATGCGGCCGAGCTAGCCCGGCGCGGTGGTCCGGGCCAGCATCGGGAGGAGTGTTCGCGCTCAGGGCTGGACGCTGCAGGCGCCCTCCTTGCAGGCGTCATACGTGTTCTGCAGTTCGTCCTGGACGATCCAGTTGTAGCCCTCCGGGGTGGAGACCGTGAGGTCCTTGTCCAGCACCGCCACGCGGAACGTCCAGCCGGCGGGCGGTTTCAGCTTCGCCCCGATATCCTTGAGGGTGTCGTAGGTCAGACTCGGATCGACGATCTGGCCGAAGGCCTGCATCACCCAGGGCGTGCCGGTAGGGTCATCGAGGATGAAGACCGGCTTGCCCTTGTTGAAGGTGAAGCTGGACTTGCGGTGCGACTTCAGCGGCGCATAGGGGGTCATGTGCGCCTGGGTCAGCGTCACCCCTTTGGGCAGGATGCCCTGTCCCATCCACCGGGTCTCCAGCCCATCGAAGGCGACCACCGGACCGACGGGCAGCTCGATGGTGTCCATCGTCCAGCCCCGGGGCCCGTTGCGGTAGGCCGCGAGCACATCGAATTGCGCTTCGAGCGATGAGGTCGTCACCTTGTCCCACATGGCGGCGGGACATGTATTCATCTTGTCGGCGGAATTGTTCAGGTCGCTGGTATTGTAATAAACGCCAGCAATATCCTTGTCCTTGGTCAACGTGAAAAGCCAGACCTCGCAATAGATAACTCCGCGCAGGTCCGTATAGAGCTTGCTCTTGGGGTCGGCGGGAATCGGAACGGGCTGAGTGTCGGCCGTTTCCCGTGCATCCGCCGCCGCGACAAGCACGGCGTCGAGACAGCCTGCAGACAGCCCGTCTTTCTTTTCCTTCAGGCAGGCTTTCACCCGTCCTTCGCCCGGCAGCACGTCGCCGCAGAGCCGGACCACATCGGCCGCGCAGGCGCGCACCACGTGGAAATTCGCGATCCAGCGCTCCTGCGCCACGCTTGGTCCGGCGAGCACGCTCATGGCTGCCGCAAACGCCACTGCCTTGTTCATCCTGCAAACTCCCCCAAAGAGCGCGCCGGACGCTGGCCTTCCCCCGAAGGCGTTCACTTGGTTCCCGCGTTGCAGGCGCCTCGCGCGCGACGATACTTTGAGCCCCGGCTCCCGGTCCATCAGGACAAATCCCGAGGCGAGCGGCCCCTACAGGGGCCGCCAACCCGCGTGCCGTTTGGGAAACCTCACTGCCAGCCTTCCAGCACGATCTTGCCAATGGACCGCCCGCTCTCCAGCGCGAGGTGGGCGCGCCGGAGGTTGTCCGGGGTGATGGGGCCGAAATGGGCGCCCAGGGTGGTGCGCAGGAGGCCTTCGTCCACCAGTCCCGCGACCTCGGAGAGGATGTGGTGCTGGGCGTCCATGTCCGGGGTTTCGAACATGGAGCGGGTGAACATGGACTCCCAGGCGAGCGCCCCGCTCTTGGGCTTCAGCAGGGTGGCGTCGAGTGCGGTGGGATCGTCGATGACGCAGATGGCGCCCTGAGGCACCAGCGCCTCGACCAGTTGCGGCCAATGCTGGTGCGTGCCGGTAATGCTGAAGATGCGATGCGCGCCGCCAAGGCCGAGCGCCTTCAGCTCGTCCGCAAGGGGCTTGGTGTGGTCGATCACGTGGTCGGCGCCCAGGTCCTTCACCCAGGCGGCGCTCTCCGGCCGGGAGGCTGTGCCGACGATGGTGGCGGAGGCGAGCCGATGCGCCAGCTGCACCGCCATGGAGCCGACGCCGCCCGCCGCCCCGACGATCAGCAGCACCGTCTTGTCGTCGGCGACGCCACGCGGCAGGCGGAGGCGGTCGAACAGGCTCTCATAGGATGTGAGCGCGGTGAGCGGCAGGGCCGCGGCCTGTGCGAAGGACAGCGTCCTGGGCTTGCGCGCCGCGATGCGGGCATCCACCAGATGAAGCTCGGCATTCGTCCCGGGCCGGGTGATGGCACCGGCATAATAGACCTCATCCCCGACGCAGAACGCCCCGGCGTCGGCACCCACCGCCTCGACCACGCCGGACGCGTCCCAGCCGAGGATCACCGGCGCCTCGGCCGTGCCCTGGCGGCGCATGCGCACCTTGGTGTCCACGGGATTGACCGAGATGGCCTTCACCCGCACCAGCAGGTCGCGCGGACCCGGCACGGGGTCCGGCGCCTCGAAGGCGAACAGGGCGTCCGCGCTGTCGGCGGGGCGGGAGGCGACGTATCCGATGGCCTTCATGACGATATCTCTCGAAGCTGGCGCGGAGCGCGCCGTCGCTGCCTAATCTCGATCGTCCCGCGCCCTGCGCAAGACGGCACAATTGCGTGGGCTGGTATCAGGATTGATACGCCGAGTGGCGCGCGTGCGCGGCGTCCGCCATACTTCCCGGCCGCGACAGCGGATGGAGGACCCAGCAGTGGCTCGGCGCCATGTGACTTATCCGGGCACGGGATGCCCGGTCGAAGCGGCGCTGGCGCTGATCGGCGCCAAGTGGAAGGGCGCGACCCTCCACCACCTCATGGGCGGTGAGCTGCGTTTCTCGGAGCTGCGCCGGCGCATGCCCAACGTCACCCAGCGCATCCTCTCCAAGGCGCTGCGCGAGCTGGAGGCGGACGGGCTGGTGCTGCGCCGGGTCTATCCCACCGTCCCGCCGCAGGTCGGCTACCGCCTTACGCAGAAGGGCGAGGCCTTGCGGAACGCGGTGGACGCGCTGGCCGATTTCGGGCGCGGCCACCTCCAGGGCGCGGCCTGCCCGTTCCCCCACGCCGAGCACGCGATGGCCGCCGAATAGCGCGCGAGCGCCGGCAATTTCGGCTAGTCTTGAGAAATGCCCCGTCCGTACCACTATGGCCCGGCCTCGGATCATTTCGATGGCACGCGCTTCTTCAATCCCGATCATCCCTCCACAGACAAGAGCCTGAAGGACCTTCTCGCCTGGCGCCGGGCCAAGCGCGGGCAGGATCAAGCACCCATCGGCTGGCCGGCCGCGCCGCCGCTTCCCGCACGGGAAGAGACGCCGCCGGCGCGCGTGGAGGCCGGCATCCGCATCACCATGGTCGGGCACGCCAGCGTCCTGATCCAGGTGGCGGGGCTAAACATCCTCACCGATCCGGTCTGGTCGGAGCGGGCCGGTCCGCTCCGCTTTCTCGGGCCGAAGCGGCACAATCCGCCCGGCATCGCCTTCGCGGACCTGCCGCCGATCGACTGGGTGCTGCTCAGCCACAACCACTACGACCACATGGATCTTGCGACGCTCCGTCGCCTCCAGCGCGGCCATCGCCCGCGCGTGCTGACGCCGCTCGGCAACGACAAGATCCTGCGCCCGCAGCTCAAGGCCCTCGACATCACCACGGGCGACTGGGGGGCGCGCTTCGATCTCGGCGCGGGGGTGGAGGCGATCCTGCATCCCGCCAACCACTGGTCGGCGCGCGGCATCCGGGACCGGCGGTTTGCCTTGTGGGCGGGCTTCGTGCTGGCGACGCCGGAGGGGCTGATCTATTTCGCCGGCGATACGGGATACGGCACCGGCGCCATCTTTCGGACGGTCGCCCGCGACTTCGGCGCGCCGCGCGTGGCGCTGATCCCCATCGGCGCCTATGAGCCGCGCTGGTTCATGAAGCCGCAGCACACCAATCCGGAAGAGGCGGTGCGCATCCTGGAGGACACCGGCGCCACCCAGGGCCTCGGCATCCACTGGGGCACGTTCCGCCTCACCGATGAGGGGCAGGATGCGCCGAAGCGGGCACTCGGCGAGGCGCTCGACGCCGCCGGCATCGCGCGGCACCGTTTCCTGCCGCTTCATCCGGGGCAGGTGTGGGAAGCGCCTGGCGGCTAGCCGAGCGCCTCCTCCAGCCGGTCGGCGACGGTCTTCAGCACCTTCACCCGGCCGTAGCGCTTGTCCTCCGACTCCACGAGGGTCCAGGGCGCGAAGCGGGTGGAGGTGCGATCCACCATCTCGGTCACGGCCGCCTCGTAGAGGGGCCATTTCTCCCGGTTGCGCCAGTCCTCGGGAGTCAGCTTGAAGCGCTTGTAGGCGACGGTCTCGCGCTCCTCGAAGCGGCGGGCCTGCTCCTCCTGGCTGATGGCGAGCCAGAACTTCACCACCACATAGTTGGCGGCCGAGAGCTGGGCCTCGAAATCGTTAATCTCGCCATAGGCGCGGCCCCAGTCGTCCGGCCCGCACAGGCCCTCCACCCGCTCCACCAGCACGCGGCCGTACCAGGACCGGTCGAAGATCACGGTGCGCCCGTGGGCCGGGATGTGACGCCAGAAGCGCCAGAGATAGGGCCGCGCCCGCTCCTCGTCGGTGGGAGCGGCGATGGGATGGACGCGAAAGCGTCGGGGATCGAGCGCCCGCCGCAGCCGCATGATGGTGGAACTCTTGCCCGCCGCGTCCGACCCCTCGAACG
Organism: Xanthobacter sp.; assembly: GCA_041915035.1. Classification (GTDB taxonomy): domain Bacteria; phylum Pseudomonadota; class Alphaproteobacteria; order Rhizobiales; family Xanthobacteraceae; genus Xanthobacter. The sequence continues at coordinate 5,550 of JAYSCE010000013.1, read as the reverse complement.
CCACCACCAGCCCCGCATCGGCGAAGCGCGGGGAATTGGTGAGACGGGTGATGCGGCTCTGCTCCTGCGCGAGCTGACGGTCGTAATCGTCTTCATCGAGGGACTTCGAGAGGTCGAGCGTCGAGAGAATGGAGAAGGTCGGCAGTGCAGATGGCAGCCGCGTCGGGTTGGGCGCGAGCGGCTGGGGCGCCGGCTCGGGCTCGGAGACCATGGACCTGAGCTTCTCCAGGAGCAGGCTGCCGGCCATGGCGTCCCGATACTCCTCGTCGGCGGCCGGCACCACGTGCCAGGGCGAGGTCTCGGTGGAGGTGGCGCGGGCCGCATCCTCGGAGATGGCGAGCAGCCGCTTGCGCGGGCCGGAGCCTTTCAGTTCCTCCCACTCCCGCACCACGGGGCGCTGCCAGTCGCCCTTGGTGACGCCCTTGAGGCGGACACGCGCCTCCTCCGGGTCGAGATAAAGCCAGATCTTGAGCAGACTCACGCCCTCGGCGTGGAGCATGCCCTCGAAGCGCTGGATCTCCTCCAGCGCCGCCATGAAGTCGCCGCGCTTCATCTCGTCCAGCGCCCGCTTGCACAGGGGCGCGTGGTACCAGGAGCCGAGCATGATGCCGATCTGGCCGAAAGGCGGCAGCTCGCGCCAGTATTTCCACATGGCCGGACGGTCTTCCGGCGCGCAGGGCATGTCGAAGGTGAGCGTCTGCAGCTTGCGCACGTCGAGCCAGCCGTAGAGGCGGTTCAGCACCGCGCCCTTGCCGGCCCCATCGGGGCCGTGGATCAGGACGATGAGGCTGCGGCGCTTCTGCTCGATCAGCTGGAACTGCGCGGTGAGCAAATCCTCGCGCAGGCTGGGCTCCATCGCCTTGAAGGCGGCCTTGTCGAGATGGTGCGCGAACGTCGCGGATTCGAACATGCCGCCTCTCCTCCTGCCCGGGGGGAGGCAGCGTGTACGAGCCGTCAGGCCGATGCAACCTTCTGGGTGGCTGCGGACGGCACCTTCACCCACGCCTCGCCATCCAGCACCACCTCGCCCTTCACCGTGCAGATGCAGGAGAGGCGGGCGCGGAAGCGCTCCGGGATCAGCTCCACAACGCGCACTTCCACCTCCACGGTGTCGTCGATGCGCACGGGAGCCCGGAAGTTCAGCGTCTGGGAGATGTAGACCGCGCCCGGACCCGGCAAGCGGGTGCCGAGCACGGCGGAGATCAGGCTCGCCGTATAGAGGCCATGGGCGATACGGCCGCCGAAGGGCGTGCGCGCCGCGAAATGCTGGGACAGGTGGATGGGATTGCGATCGCCGGTGAGTTCCGCGAAGCCCACGATGTCGGAGGAGGAGACCGTCTTCGACATGCGCTCGATGCGCCCGACCGTCAGGTCTTCAAAAAAGAGGTTCTGCAATTCGAGGAACATGGGCGCGCTTCCGTTATGCTTGTCGGGGCGCGCACTCTAGAAGCCAGCCGCACGTGTGGAAAGTCGGCCGAAATGGTAAGCCGGAACGTCGCAGGGGCGGCGGATCCGGGAAGAGGCGGCGTCAGGCCGCCTCCCCCTTCAGCTTGCGCATCAGCTCTTCCAGCTCCGCGTTCTTGTCCGCCGGCAACACCACGTTCACCCGCGCCAAGAGGTCGCCGTGGCCGCCGGTGGCGTTGGGCAGGCCCTTGCCGCGCAGGCGGAAGGTGCGCCCGCCGGAGGTCCAGGCCGGAATGGCGAGCTCCACCGCGCCGGTCAGCGTCGGCACGCGCACCTTGGCCCCGAGCACCGCATCGGCGAGTGGCACGTCGATCGCCTGCCGCAGGTCGTCGCCATCCCGCTCGAACACCGGATGCGTGGCGTAGGAGATGGTCACATAGGCATCGCCCGCCGGACCGCCCATGGGGCTCGGCTCGCCCTGACCCTTGAGACGCATGCGGTGCCCCTCGCGGGTGCCGGGCGCGATCTTGATGTCGATCTGCTTGCCGTTGGGCAGGCCGACACGCTTCGACGCTCCCTGCGTCGCCTCCTCGAAGGAGACGGGGAGCGTGATCTCCATGTCGGCGCCGGGCTGGGGCGCAAAGCCGCCGCCCGCCGAGCGGCGCTGCCGACCGAAGCCGAAGATGTCGCCGATATCCTCGAACCCGCCGCCGCCCCCACGGGAGGTGCGCCGCGCCCCCTCGGGACCGAAGGAGAAACTCTCGAAAATCGTGTCGCCGTCGAAGCCGGAAAAGCCGCCCGGTCCGCGCCGGGGACCGCCGCCGCCGAAGCCGGAAAATTCCGGCGCGCGCGGCTTGCCCTCCGCGTCGATCTCGCCGCGGTCGAACTGGCCCCGCTTCTCCTTGTCGGAGAGAATCTCGTGCGCCGTGTTCAGCTCGGCGAAGCGGTCCTGGGCCGTGGGATCGGACGCATTGGCATCCGGGTGGAGCTTCTTCGCGAGCTTGCGATAGGCGCGTTTGATCTCTGCCTCGTCGGCGGTCTTGGAAACACCGAGGACGTCGTAGGGATCACGCATGAATAGTCACCTCTGCGGCCGGCACTCAGGCGGCCAGCCGCACGGAACATGTGGTTCGCGGTGCAAAAAATGCAACGGCACCGCTCAAACGGCCTGCGCTTTTATGCGCCATGCTCCTTTTGCGCGCCTTGCGCCGGAATGCGGCTCAGGCCCGTCCGAGCAGGCGGACCTGGTTGAGCACGGTGCCGCTGCGGCTCTTGCACGCCTCGCCCTGCACCCAGCGGTCGGCGGACTTGCCGTCCACCAGCGAGATCATGAAGGCGCGGCAGCCGGCCTGGGTCGGGCCGACAGGGGTCGCCGTGCCGCGTGCGCCAGTCTCCGGATTGTCCCACGGCACCGACACATCACCGTCTCGGGCGGCGAGGGCCTGGTCGAGGGCGAGCTTGGCCTGGGTCCAGTCGCCGGCGGTGATTCCCTTGGGCGCCGGGCCTTCCGGCACCGGCAGGGACGCCGGCGTCGCCTTGATCGAGCCGGTGACGAGCGAATCGTCGTCGTGGAACGGCGAACTGGCGCAACCGGCCAGGGGCGCGGCAAGGAGCGCGGCCAGAAGACACGTGCCCGCCACGGCACCGGGCCCTTCGCGCCGGCGCCCGACGCTTCTATATAGACTCATGAAGCCGCCCAGAGAGGCGCGCGAACGATCAGGCACGAGGGGCTCCACATGACGGCGAGCGACACCATGGAACCCCGTGATCCCTTAACATCCGGTGATTTCACCGAATCTTCCGAACCATTCCGGCTTTTCGCCGAGTGGCTGGAGGAGGCCGGCAAGTCCGAGCCGAACGATCCGAACGCCATGACGCTCGCGACGGTGGACGAGGATGGGCTTCCCGACGCCCGCATGGTGCTCTTGAAGGGGCTCGACGCGCGCGGCTTCGTCTTCTTCACCAACACGGGCAGCGCCAAGGGCCGGGAGTTGGCGGCCCATCCCAAGGCGGCGCTGGTGTTCCACTGGAAGTCGCTGCGCCGTCAGGTGCGGGTGCGCGGGCCGGTGGAACAGGTGAGCGACGCGGAGGCCGATGCTTATTTCGCCACCCGCCCCCGCCTCTCGCAGATCGGCGCCTGGGCCTCGAGCCAGTCGCGCCCGCTGGAAGGCCGCTTCGCGCTGGAAGCGGCGGTGGCGACGACCACCGCGAAATATGCCCTCGGCAGCGTGCCGCGCCCGCCCCACTGGACCGGCTTCCGCATCCTGCCCGTCGCCATCGAATTCTGGCACGATCGGCCGTTTCGCCTGCACGACCGCGTGGTGTTCCGCCGCGCCGGCGAGTGCGACGCCTGGACGAAGACGCGGCTTTGTCCCTGATCGAAAAGGCCGACCGGGCTTGACCCGGACGCGGGCGGATGGTGCATCACGTTCGCCCGCTGTGGCCGAGGCTCACACCATGACATCCGAAACTCAGGACCGCCCGCGCATCATGCTCCTCACCGGAGCCTCGCGGGGCATCGGCCATGCCACGGTGAAGCGGTTCTCGGCCGCCGGCTGGCGCGTCATCTCCTGCTCGCGCCACGCCTTCCCGGAGAAGTGCCCGTGGGGCGCCGGGCCGGAGGACCATCTGCAGGTGGACCTTTCCAGCCCCGCCAGCACCAAGGCGGCCATCGCCGAGGTGAAGCGCCGCCTGCCGGAAGGTAAGCTCGACGCCTTGGTGAACAACGCGGCCATCTCGCCCAAGGGCGAGGGCGGCGCGCGGCTGGGCACGCTGGACACCGACCTCGAAACCTGGGTCGACGTGTTCCAGGTGAATTTCTTCGCCCCCATCATCCTCGCCCGCGGCCTTTCGGCGGAGCTGGAGAAGGCGCAGGGCTCGGTGGTGAACGTCACCTCCATCGCCGGCTCGCGGGTGCATCCCTTCGCGGGCGCCGCCTATGCCACCTCCAAGGCGGCGCTGGCCTCCCTCACGCGGGAGATGGCCTCCGACTTCGGCCGCCGCGGCATAAGGGTGAACGCCATCGCGCCGGGCGAGATCGACACCGCCATCCTCTCGCCGGGCACGGACAAGATCGTGGCGCAGATCCCCATGCAGCGCCTCGGCACGCCGGACGAGGTGGCGAAGATCATCTACGTGCTCTGCACGGACACCTCTTCCTACCTCAACGGTGCCGAGATCCACATCAACGGCGGCCAGCACGTCTGAGCGGGCGGCCTCGTTTCTGGTGTTAGAGCCAGCCGCGCCACTTGAAGAAGACGTAGGGCAGGATGCCTGAAATCACCATGGCAACGAGTGCGGACGGATAGGCATAGGTCCAGCTCAGCTCCGGCATGTGCTGGAAGTTCATGCCGTAGATCGACGCGATCAGCGTCGGCGGCATCAGCACCACCGAGAGCACGGCGAAGATCTTGATGATGTTGTTCTGCTCGAGGCCCACCATGCCGATGGTGGCATCCAGAAGGAACTGGAGCTTGTCGCCGAGGAAGTTGGCGTAGTCGGAGAGGCCGGCCACGTCGCGGCTCATGGACTTGATGTTGGCCTTGCCATCCTTGGCGATGGTCGATCCGTCGGTGTCGGCCCCGAGGAAGGAAATGAGCCGCTGCAGGGAGGCGAGGCTTTCCCGGGCATACGACACCAGCCCTTCCTTACGGCCGATGTGGGAGAGAATGGCGCGGTAGCGCTGGTTGGCATTCTCCCGGCCGCTCGACCGCTCGAAGATGCGCCGCGAAATCCGCTCCACGTCCGCGCCGATCTGCTCCAGCACGTCGGCAGACCGGTCCACCACGGCCTCCAGCAGCTCGATCAGGACGTCCTCGCCCTTGATGGTATCCGGGCAGGACTTGCCGAGCCGGTTCGCAACGGAAGGGAAGGCGCGCGGCTCGCCATAGCGCACGGTGATGAGCCGGCCACGGGTGAGGATGAAGGTGACGGCCAGCATCACCGGGGTCTCGGTATCGGCGCCGCAGAGAATGGTGGCGGTCATGTAGCGCGCGCCGTCCTCCACATAGAGGCGGCTCGACTGCTCGATCTCGCCCATCTCCTCGCGGGTCGGCACGGAGATGCCGGCGAACGCTTCCGCGCGCGCATCGTCTTCTTCGGTGGGTGAGATCAGATCGAGCCAGACGGCGGCCTCGGGTATGGGCC
>JAYSCE010000012.1:0-21124 GCA_041915035.1 Xanthobacter sp. | reverse complement strand
AGGTGCTGATCCCCGAGGAGAACGCCAAGGATCTGGCGGACATCCCGGCCAACGTGAAGAACGCGCTGGAGATCGTGCCGGTGTCGCGCATGGACGAAGTGCTGGCCAACGCGCTGGTGCGCCCGCCCGAGCCCATCACCTGGGAAGAGCGCCCGGTGAACAACCCGCCGGTCGCCGATGAGGACAACGCGGGCGTGGTCGCCCACTGACGCGAAAAACAGGCCGGATTGTCCGCAACCCGGCCTGTATCAACAGTTTCTGAACATTTCTTCGAGGGCGTGTCGCCGCCATCTCCGGGCTACCGGGGTGTGCGGGGCACGCCCTCAGTCTTTTCAACTACTTAAGGCCCCCTCTGCCGCTGCGCTGCGCATCCTCCGCGCCGCTCCCCTTCGCAGGCGCAAGGCGCAAAATCGTGCATTGGTGCGGGTTTGGCGCCAATCGCGCTTGCAAAAGCCTTATTTTCCGTGATGCTCGCGCCGTTCGTCAGGGCACGCCCTGCACGATTCGCGTTCTGACAACGGAAGGAAAGGTCAGATGACCACCAAGAACGAACTGATCGCCGCCGTGGCCGAAGAGGCGAAGCTGACGAAGACCGCTGCGGCTGCGGCTGTGGACGCGACCTTCGACATCATCGCCAAGGCGCTCAAGGATGGCGAGGAAGTCAAGCTGATCGGTTTCGGCAGCTTCTCCGTGGTGACGCGCGCTGCCCGTGAAGGCCGCAACCCGCGCACTGGCAAGCCGGTGAAGATCAAGGCTTCCAAGGCGCCGAAGTTCACCCCCGGCAAGGGCCTCAAGGAAGCCGTCAACGACTGATCCGGCCTGCGGCCCGGGCGCACGCTGCGCCGGCCGCTGTTGCCGTGTCATGTGCCACTCCGGAATGCTTTCCGGGGGGCTATCCGGACGCTCCCGGCCCGGCCGTACCGGGCGGAGCGTCCCCGATCCGACCAGGGCCCCAGCGGCCGGGTCGCACGACGCATTGAGCCGTGCCTGGAGGGCGTGCCTGGAGCGATGAAGTTCCCGCGCCAACGCCGATGGTCTCGGCGCCCACAGACAACCTCTCCCTCACATTTTTTGACTCGCCGGTGATGGTCCAGCACGGACTTCGCCTGTGTGCGCTCGCCGTTCGATCGGCGATGACGCGCGCTCGCTCTTGCCGCTGCGGCCCGGGCGGACTATAGCGCCGGAAGGTCTTGCGACGACCGGGCGGTTAGCTCAGTTGGTAGAGCATCTCGTTTACACCGAGAGGGTCGGCGGTTCGAGCCCGTCACCGCCCACCATGTCCGGTTCCTGCGTTCCCCGCTTCGGCATCCCCGATTCCGCCATAGCCCTCTTGCGCCGCTGGCGTCCCGCCGTGCCCGGCAAAGCCTCCATTTCACGCCAAGGACGCGATGCACACGCTGCGCCGCAAAGCTTTGCGATCGTTGGATTTTGTCTGGGCTGTGGACAACTTCCCGGCAAAAAATGCGCGGCTTGCTTGACTTGGGCGGAGGGGTGCCGTACCACGCCGCTCTCCTCGGCGGTCGGCAAGACCTGCCGCCGGTTCGGGGGTGTAGCTCAGTTGGTTAGAGCGCCGGCCTGTCACGCCGGAGGTCGCGGGTTCGAGCCCCGTCACTCCCGCCATTTCAACATCCTGCCAGATATCCCTGAAGGACGTCCCGCGACTTGATCGTCGGGTTTCCCGCGCGTTGCGATGACAGGGGGGCGCAACCGCCCTATGGTCCGCCGTCTAGTCATGTGGAGCGGCGATGTCGGACGTCAGGGTTCTGCTTCTTTATCCGCGGTTCGCGCAGGACAGCTTCTGGCGCAATCTGGACCTCGCGCGGCTCAAGGGGGCCCGCTGCATGGCGCCGCCGCTCGGCCTCATCACCGTCGCCGCTCTGTTGCCGGCCCGATGGGAGGCGCGGCTCTGCGATCTGAACGCCCGCGCGCTGGACCCTGCCGATCTGGAATGGGCGGATGTGGTCTTCGTCAGCGGAATGCTGCCCCAGCGCCAGGAGGCGCGGGCCGCCGTCGCCGCCGTGCAGGCCGCCGGCAAGGTGGCGGTGGTCGGCGGGCCGGATGTGTCCTCCAGCCCCGAGGCCTATGCGGCTGCTGATTTCCGCGTCCTCGGCGAGGCCGAGGCGACCCTCGACGCTTTCGTCGCAGCGTGGGAGGGCGGTGCCCGGTCCGGCCTCATCACGGCGCCCGAGGAGCGGCCGGACGTGACCCGAACGCCGGTGCCGCGCTTCGATCTGCTCCACCTCCCGGATTATCTGTTCGTGGGCGTGCAGTTCTCCCGCGGCTGCCCCTTCACCTGCGAATTCTGCGACATCATCGAGCTTTACGGGCGGGTGCCACGCACCAAGACGACGGCGCAGATGCTGGCCGAACTGGAGGCCCTGTATGCGCTCGGCTACCGGGGCCATGTGGATTTCGTCGACGACAATCTCATCGGCAACAAGAAGGCGGTCAAAGCCTTCCTGCCGCACCTGATCGAATGGCAGCGGACGCACGGCCATCCGTTCCATTTTTCCACCGAGGCGTCGCTCAACCTCGCCGATGATTCGGCGTTGCTCGATCTCATGGCGCAGGCCGGGTTCTACCTGGTGTTCGTGGGCATCGAGAGCCCCGATCCCGAGGTGCTGCGCTCGACCCAGAAGAAGCAGAACACGAGGCGGGACATCGCCGCCAGCGTCCATCGGATCTATGCGGCGGGAATCGTGGTGATCGCCGGCTTTATCGTCGGCTTCGACAATGAGTCCCCCGACGCGGCGGACGCCATGGCGGAGCTGATCGAGGAGGCGGCCATCCCGGTGGTCTCGCTGGGCCTGCTCTATGCGCTTCCCGACACCCAGCTCTCCCGCAGGCTGGAGCGGGAAGGGCGCATGTTCCCGCTCAGGGAAGAGGATTTCCGCCACGGGGACCAGACCGGCGCGGGCCTCAATTTCGCAACCCTGGAGCCGCGCATCGATGTGCTGCGCCGCTACCGCGAGGTCTATGCCAGGGTGTATGCGCCGGGCGCCTTCTTCGGCCGCATCCGCCGGCTCTCGGAACTGGTCGGGCGGCAGGAGGGGGAGGTCGCCTCGAGCGAGCCGTCGGTCCCGCCAGCGCCCGTCGATGTCCGGCAGCTGGTCGCAGATCTCGCGCGGCTGTTCGGCGTGCTCGCCACCGTCGCGTGGCGCCATCCGCGCGTGGCGGTCCACATCTGGCTGGTGGCGCTGCGTGGACTGAAGCGGCTGGACAGGCTGGAGCAACTGCTTTCGCTGGCGCTGTTCTACATGCACCTCGGCCCCTTTTCCCAAAAGGTGGTGCGCGATGTCTCGCGGCAGATCGCCGACATCGAGGCGGGCCGGTGGATCGATCCCCGCCTTGAGGTCGCCGGGGCGGCGCACGGCGGGGCATCCCCTTTGCGTGCGGCGGAGTGAGACAAGGTCGAGCAGGGCGTCCGGCAGAGCTTTGCAGTTGACGCCGCGGACACCTTGGGTTCAATCCGGCCCGGTGCCCGCCGGCGGGCGCCGTCTCATCCGGATCGGTCCTTCCCCATGCGCTGCCTTCGCCTCCTTGCCATCCCGCTGCTCGCCGTTCTGGGCGGCGCCCTTGTCGCCGGCACGCCCAGCGCTGTCCTCGCCGCCGGCTGCACGGCGCGGCCCTCGCCGGCGTTGTCGATGCCCGCGGGGGCGCGGGCGCTCAGGGAAGGCCAGCCTCTGCGCATCCTCGCCATCGGCTCGTCCACCACGGCCGGCGTGGGCGCATCGAGCGGCGACACCAACTATCCGAGCCAGCTCGCCCGCCGCCTGACGGCCGCTCTGGGCGAGGGGAGGGTGGTCATGGTGAATGCCGGCGTCTCGGGCGAGACCGGGCCGTCCACGCTGGCGCGCCTCCAGTCGCTCGTGCAGACCCAGCCCGCGCCGCATCTGGTGCTGTGGCAGGTGGGGACGAACGATGTGATCTTCGGCGGCGATCCGGCCCGGCTGCGCGCCACGGTCGCCGATGGCCTCGCCGCCATCGCAGCGTCAGGCGCGGCGGTGGTGGTCATCGACCAGCAGTATTTTCCCGGCATCAACGATCTCGGCCGGTACGAGGCGTTTGTCGCCGCCGTGAATGCGGCGGCGTCTGCGCGCGGCGTTCCGCTGCTGCGCCGCTACGCCATGATGAAGCAGTGGGCCGCGGAAGACCCCAAGGGGTTCCGCGGCACTCTGTCGTGGGACAGCTTCCACATGAACGACGCCGGCTATACCTGCCTGGCCGATGCCCTGGCGCCCGCCATCATCGCAGCCGCGAAGCAGGGCGGTGGCGGCACGGCCTCGGCCAAGCCGGCGCGCTGAGCCTCAGGCTGCCGCGGCGCCCGTCCGCGCGAGAAAGTCGCGCATGGCCGTCACGTCGGTGGGCGTGAGGCCATGGCCGCCCGGCAGCACGCGGTGCTCCACGCGGGCGCCCCGCTGCTCGAGCTGGGCGGCGAGGCGGGCGGCGTTGGCGGCGGGCACGATGGGGTCCGCCGCCCCCGAAAGCATCAGTACCGGCGTTCCCGGAAGCGTGCCCGCCGGCGGGTTCGCCAGCGGCACCATCGCCCGCAACAGGGCCGCGCCGGAGAGCGCGTCCGGACGCAGCATCAGCAGGGCCGCGGCGATGTTCGCGCCGTTGGAGAATCCTACCGCCACCGGGGCGGCAAGGCCATGGGCGGTGCGCGCTTCGCCGATGAAATCGGCCAGCTCGTTGGCGCGCCGCACCACGTCCTCCTCGTCGAACACGCCTTCCGCCAGCCGACGGAAGAAGCGGGGCATGCCGCCTTCGCTGATCTTGCCGCGGGGCGACAGCAGCGCCGCGCCGGGCGAGAGCATCCGGCCGAGGGGGATGAGGTCGTTCTCGTCACCGCCCGTGCCGTGAAGCAGCAGCAAGGGCGCCGCAGCCGGATCGGTCGCCGGCACGAAGCGATGGGTGAAGGAGAGGGCGCCCCGCGCGGGGGCCGCAAGCGTAGTCATTGGGGCAGTTCCTTTCCGACCCGGCCGCTGCTGCGGCCGGGCGATGATGGGGGTTGAGGGCCTGTCCGCTCAGGCGACCTGCGGCAGGACCCGCTCGATCTCGGCGCGGTGCGCCTCGTACTGGGCCGGCAGCTTCAGCGCCTCGCCGAGATGCTCGGGCGCCTCGTCCACGGCAAAGCCGGGATCGTCGGTGGCGATCTCGAACAGGACGCCGCCGGGCTCGCGGAAGTAGACGGAGCGGAAGTAGTTCCGGTCCCGCTGCTCGGTAACGTGGCGACCGTGGCGGGCCGTCAGCTTCTCCACCATTTCGGTCTGGGCCGCGTCGTCGGTGGCGCGGAAAGCGATGTGGTGGACGCTGCCGCGTCCCTGCCGGCCGGAGAGGAAGCCGCCGGCCTCGCGGATGTCCACGATGCTGCCGACCGCAACACCCGGCGCCCGGTAGCGGATGCGGGTGCCCTCTCGACCGGCCTCCTCGAAGCCGAACACGTCGGTGAGGATGTCCGCGGTGGCGCCGGCCTCCTTCAGCAGCAGGGTCACGGAATGCATGCCGCGGATGGCGTGCGCCTCCGGCACTTCGCCTCCGCCCCAGGCGGGCTCGGCCTCGATGCCGGGGACGCCGACGAGGGCGATACGCATCCCGTCCGGGTCCTTGAAGGCGAGGACGGTCTCACCGAAGCGCTTCTCCGGCAGGTCGGGAGAGAGGCCGGCGGTGACGAGGCGCTCGGTCCAGTAGCTCACCGCCGCCTCCGGGATGCGGAACGCAGTCTCCTGCGTCTCGCCCACGCCCGCCCGGCCGATGCCGGCGGATTCCCAGGGGAAGAAGGTGAGGATGGAGCCGGGCGAGCCAGCGGCGTCGCCGAAATAGAAGTGATAAGTGCCGGGATCGTCGAAATTGACGGTCTTCTTCACCAGCCGCAGCCCGAGGGTGCGGGTGTAGAAGTCGAGATTGCGACGGGCCGGGCCGGCGATGGCGGTCACGTGATGAAGTCCGATGCTGCGCATGGTCTGCTCCTTGATCCCTCTGGGCGGCACCGCGGCCGCCGTTGGACATCAATTTATGCAAGCAATTTTGGATTGAAAGCTCAATTGAATTGCATAGGTGCAATCCGAGAATGCACCGGCGTTCGCCGTGTCCATCGTGTCTTTTGCAAATCGCGAGAGCAGCGAGTGGCGGCGGTATGATCGTGGCGCGTGACTTAGGCGCCTGTGGCAAAAATGCTTTTGCCCCCCGGAAATGCGCACAAATCCTTAGCTTGGCGGGTGACGTGGAATCCCCTTCCGTCACACGCAATGGTAAGGATCGCTTTACGGGCAAGGGGCGGGGCCTTGCCAGCAAGAGCCGGATGGTCAGGCATGCTGGTAAAGCGGTACAATACTCGGGGTGCGGACCCGAGCCGGGGTGGCTTGGGCGCGTGGGCGACAGCGCGCGGCGCGGTGCTAACTGCAGTGCTGTGCGCGATGATCGGGCCGGCGCTGGGGGCTCAGCAGACCGCACTGGCTGACGCTGACCCGGAATTCAACGCCCTGTTCGATCAATCGCTGAAGCGTCCGGCGGACGTGGATCTGGCTTTCCGCCTCGCCCGGCGCGCGGTGGAGGTCGGAGACTACGAAGCGGCCATCGGCGTCTACGAACGCATCCTCTTCTACAATCCCAAGCTGGTGCGCGTGCGCCTCGAACTGGCGCGGCTCTATTACCGGCTGGGCGCCTACGAATCCGCGCGAGCCTATTTCGAGCCCATCGCCCAGTCGCCGGAACTGACCGGCCAGGAGCGGGACAACATCGCCGCCTATCTGGTGGAGATCGACCGCCGTCTCTCCACCAATCAGTGGAGCGTCTACGGGCAGGTGGGCGTGCGCTACCAGTCCAACGCCAATTATGGCCCTTCCAGCCGCCTCGTGATCGGCCAGGACGTGGGCGCGCTGCTGCCGCCGAGCGCGGCGGCGCAGGCGGACGGCAACGCTTTCGCCCTCGCCTCCATCCGTCACGTCTACGACTTCGGCAACCAGCGCGGCGATGTCTGGGAAACCAACCTCAATCTCTATTATTCGCAGCAGTTCCAGCTGCAGCAGCTGAACCTCGGCTTCGCCGAGTTCAACACCGGCCCGCGCTTCGCGCTCGCGCCGGACGCGCTGCCGGGCTCGTCCATCCGCGCCTACGTGCTCGCCGGCGGCGTGGCGCTGGGCGGCTCCGGCTATCTCGGCACCTACGGCGCGGGCGTCTCGCTCTATCTGCCGTTCACCGCCTGGTTCGGGCTGGAGCCCTTCGCGGAGATCCGCCAGCGCGACTACCAGTCGTCGCAATATTATCCCACCGCCTCCTTCCAGAGCGGCGAGATGTGGACGGTGGGCGGCAACGCTTTCGGCCGCATCACCGACGACTGGCGCTGGCGCGCGCGGCTGTCCTACAACGACGCATCGGGCGACCTGCCCTGGTATTCCTACAACACCTTCGCCGTGGACCTCGCGCTGCCCTACGAGTTCCAGGGGCCGTGGGGCGTGAAGCGCTGGATCTTCATCCCGAGCGTCGGCTACACGCGCTACAATTACGACGCGCCCAACCCGTTCATCACCAAATTCATCACCGAACAGGACAACCAGTACCGGGTCGGCCTCGCGCTCGACATGCCGGTCTACGAGCAGTGGGGCCTGCTGACGCAGGTCCAGTACAGCTGGTCCACCTCGACCTTGCCGAACTATGCGTTCGACAATTTCAGCGTTTCCATCGGCCCGAACGTGCGGTTCTGAGGAGCAACGCATCATGCCCATCAGCACCCCCGCCCGTCTCCTGGCGTCCGTCGCCTCTCTCGCCATCGTGGCCGCCACCGGACCGGCCCTCGCGCAGAACAGCGTCGGCACGGCCGCCGCGGTCAATCCCCGCTCCACCGGCAATGCCGGCTCAGGCGTGCGGACGCTGGAACTCGGCTCCAGCATCATCCACCGCGAGCGCATCGAGACCAGCTCCGCCGGCAGTGTGCAGGTCCTGTTCGTGGACAAGACCACGCTGAACATCGGCCCCAACTCGAACCTCGTCATCGACGAGTTCGTCTACGATCCCAATGCCAAGACCGGCTCCATGGCGCTCACCCTCACCAAGGGGGCGGCGCGCTTCGTCGGCGGCAATGCGAGCCACACCGGCGGGGCCGAGGTGAAGACGCCGGTGGCCACCATCGGCATTCGCGGCGGGGTCGCGGCCATCATCCACCGCGATGGCGAGACCCAGGCCATCCTCCAGTTCGGCACCCTCACCGTGGTAGGGCCGGGCGGGGAGACGATCGTCATCCGCCGGCCCGGCTTCATGGTGACGGTGGGGCGCGGCGGCATGACGGGGCCGGTGCGCGTCACGCAGGCCCAGATCGACGCGGTCATCGCCCAGACCCGCAGCCAGAGCGGCCAGACGGGCGGGCGGCGCGGCCCGGTCGCCGATATTACCGGCCTCGACCGGGGCTCGAGCCATCCCTGCGGCGTGCCGGTGCAGGGGCAGACCACCATGGATCTCGCGGCGGCCACCTGCCGGTCGGTCAACACCCAGCTCCAGGGCGAGGCGGACACCATCGCCCAGCAGGCCTCCCAGCAGAACCAGGGCAATTTCGTCATCCCCGTCACCCCGCCGCCCTATGGCTATGGCGGCGGTGGTGGCTTCCCGAGCTTCCCCAACCTCCCGACCTTCCCGAATATCCCGGGCTTTCCGGGGGGTGGGCCCATCGGCGGCGGTGGCGGGCCGATCGGGTACTGACCGGGGCTAGAGGAGCGCGCGACAGCGCTCCGTCAGCGCATCCAGCGGATCTCGGGCGGCGAGTTCCGCCCGGTGCATCCGGCCCGCCGCCGCGGCGATCATGGCCATGTCCCTGTCTTCCAGTGCCGCCAGAACCGGCTCCGGCGCAACCCGCGCATCGGGATGGAAGAGGGGGAAGTTGCGGCTGACCCCTGCGGCGGCGAGCGCTTCGCCGTTCAGCCAGTGTTCCACATGCACCGAAAAGGTGACCTGCGGCACGCCCGCAGCCAGCGCATCCGCCGCCACGCCAGCGCTGCCCTGATGAATCAACAGGCGGCTGCGGGCCATCGCCTCGGCCATGGCGACCGGCCGTCCATGGACCTTGGCCCCGGCGGCCGAGAGCGGCGCGAGCCACGTAGGATCGACGCCGGGCACGAAGATCTCCAGCCGGGGCGCCAGCGCCATCAGGACGGCGGCCACGTCCGGGCGCGAGGCCACGTCGGTGTGGACATAGGCAAAGACGGTGCGGGCGCCGGGCGCGGCCTCACGCATGGGCTCGGCCATTACAGGCCCTTCGGCCTGCCGGCTGCGCAGGTCCGCATAGGGGTCGAGCAACTGGAAGCTGCGCACGAAGGCGTCGTCGCCGGTGAAGAGGGCGCCGATGCGGTCGATGGGGGCAAGGCCGGTATCCGCCAGAGCGGCATTCACCGCCGCCACCACCTCCGCATCCGTGTGCAGCGGCGGCACGAAATCGTGGAATACCGGCATGGCCTCCAGCTCGGCCGGAGGCAGGCAATAGGCCGTGCTCACCTGCATCACCGGGCAGCGACCGCGCGCCACAAGGCCGGCGAGGGGGGCATAGTCGCAGACCATCAGGTCGGGCCGCTCGGCGTTGAGCACATCCAGCCAGGCGCGCAGCACGGGGCGCACGCTGTCGGGATCGCGCAGGCCGACGCGGGCGAGGCTGTCGGTCAGTGTCGCGGACGCCGGGATGTGGTCGTTGGGACAGGGGGCAGCGGCGGGCCATGGCGGCGCCTGGAGGAGGCGAATTCCCGCTTCGGCCAGCGGCCCGGCATTTTGAAGGTGGCGCACCGCGGCCACCACCTCAACGCCGGCATCCGCGAGCCGCCGGCCGAGACGCGCCAGCTGAATCGTATGGCCGAAGCCCGCCCCCTGCTCCCAGGTGAGCAGCACCCGCCGCGTCATTGCCGCTCCTTCCGAAGGTCACCGATGGATGGCCCAAGCCGCCATGCCTGTCCAGCCGCGGGCGATGCTCGCTGTCTAAGCAATCTGCCGATCTTGAGGGCAGGCGCTGTCTGCCTCATCGTGCGGCAGTCGCCGATCCCCGCCGCTGCCGGCGCGCCCCGCCTGCCGCTACGGCGTGATGGGCCGCTGGCATGGCGGTTGCAGTCGTCGCAGCGAAACCGAGGAGCCTTTTCATGAGCCTGATGCGTTCCGTTTTCGCCGCGGTCCTCGCCACCCTGGCGGCGGCGCCGGCCTTGGCCGAGACCGACGTGAAATTCGCGCTCGACTGGAAGTTCGAGGGGCCGTCCGCGCCCTATTTCGTGGCGCTGGACAAGGGCTACTACAAGGCCGAAGGCCTCAACGTGACCATCGACAGCGGCCCCGGCTCGGTGGCCGGCATCGCGCGGGTGGCGGCGGGTACCTATCCCATCGGCTTCTTCGACATCAACTCGCTGATGAAATTCCGTGACCAGAACCCGGACAAGGCGGTGAAGGGCGTGCTCATGGTCTATGACGAGCCGCCCTTCGCCATCGTCAGCCTGAAGAAGACCGGCATCACCAAGCCGAAGGACCTCGAAGGCAAGATCCTCGGCGCCCCCGCGCCGGACGGCGCCTTCGCCCAGTGGAAGGCGTTTGTGAAGGAGAACGGCATCGATGCGGAGAAGGTGAAGATCGAGAACATCGGCTTCCCGGTGCGCGAGCCCATGCTGGCCGACGGCAAGGTGGACGCGATCACCGGCTTCTCCTTCTCCTCCTTCTTCAACCTGCGCCAGAAGGGCGTGCCGGCGGACGACATCGTGGTGATGCTCATGTCCAAGTACGGCCTCGTGCTCTACGGCAACGCCATCATGGTGAACCCCGACTTCGCCAAGGCCCATCCGGACGTGGTGAAGGGCTTCGTGAAGGCCACCATCAAGGGCATCATCGACACCGCGAAGGACCCCAAGAGCGCCATCAAGTCGGTCATGAAGCGCAACGAGACGGCGGACGAAGCCATCGAGCTCGCCCGCCTGGAGATGGCGCTGAAGGACAACATCGTCACCGATTGGGTAAAGGCCAACGGCGTGGGTGACGTGGACCCGGCGCGTCTCGCCAAGTCCATCGACCAGGTGGGCATCACCTACGACTTCAAGGCCAAGCCCACAGCCGCGGATATCTTCACCAGCGAATATCTGCCGCCGGCGAGCGAGCGGAAGATGTGACGTCATCTCGTGCCCCGGACGCATGCAGCCTGAGCGGAATGCGAGTCGGGGTCCAGCGCGAGGGTGCGCCGGAGGCGACCTGACCTGAGGCTGCCGGGGCGATCGCCGGCTTCGCCGACCTTTCTCCTGGACCCCGGATTAGCGCTCCACCTGCGGTGTCGCTTGTCCGGGGAACGGCCGACGCTGAACCGAAAGGCCTTCCCGTGATCGTCCTCGACAACGTGACCCTCACCTATCCCGGCCGCACGGGGCCCGTGACGGCGCTCGCTGGCACCACGCTGACCGTGCGCAAGGGCGAGTTCGCGGCGGTGGTGGGGCCGTCCGGCTGCGGCAAGTCCACTCTGATGAAGCTCGTCACCGGCCTCATCCGCCCCACCTCCGGCACCGTCTCCATCGATGGCAAGGAGGTGAAGGGGCCCGTGAAGGTGGCGGGCATGGCCTTCCAGCACGCCAATCTTTTGCCGTGGCGCACGGTGCTGCAGAACGTGATGCTGCCGCTGGAGATCGTGGAGCCCTACCGCCGCCGCTTCTCCCGCGACAAGGCCGAGTTCCAGGACAAGGCCATGGCGCTGCTCAACGTGGTCGGCCTCGGCGCCTTCGCCGACCGGTTCCCGTGGGAGATGTCCGGCGGCATGCAGCAGCGCGCCTCGCTCTGCCGCTCGCTCATCCACCAGCCGGCGCTGCTGATGCTCGACGAGCCCTTCGCCGCGCTCGACGCCTTCACGCGCGAGGAGCTGTGGTGCGTGCTGCGCGACCTCTGGCAGGAGTTCGGCTTCACCGTGATCCTCGTCACCCACGATCTGCGCGAGGCCGCCTTTCTCGCCGACACGATCCACGTCATGAGCGCGCGCCCCGGCCGCATTGTGGAGACGCGGCAGGTGCCCTTCACGCGACCGCGCGACCTTGATGTCTGCTACCGGCCCGAATTCACGGAGCTAGTCCACGAGCTGCGCAACAAGATCGCCGAAGTGCGGCAGGCGGCGTGACATGATGAAAAAGCTCTCCGTCGAGAACCTCGCCCCCGTCTATTTCACCGTCGCACTGTTCGTGATCTGGGAGGCGGCCTGCCGGCTGTTCAGGATCGATACCTTCATCCTGCCGGCACCCACCGAGATTTTCGCCGCCATGGTGAAATACTGGTGGCCGCTGCTGAAGAACTCCTTCGTCACGCTCTGGACCACCATGGCGGGCTTCGCCATCGCGGTGGTGTTCGGCATCGCGCTGGGCGTGGTGGTGGGCTGGTCGCGCACCATTTATCGCGGCCTCTATCCGGTGATGATTGGGTTCAATTCCGTGCCCAAGGTGGCGGTGGTGCCGATCCTCATCATGTGGTTCGGCATCGGCGAGGTGCCGGCCATCCTCACCGCCTTCCTCATCTCCTTCTTCCCCATCGTGGTGAACGTGGCCACCGGCCTTGCCACCACCGAGCCGGAGCTGGAGGACGTGCTGCGCGCGCTCGGCGCCTCCAAGCTCGACATCATGCGCAAGGTTGGCATTCCCCGCACCGGGCCTTATCTCTTCGGGGCGCTCAAGGTGGGCATCACGCTCGCCTTCGTCGGGGCGGTGGTGTCCGAGACCATCGGCGCCAATGCGGGGGTGGGCCATCTCATGGTGCAGGCGGGCTCCAACTTCCAGATGCCGCTGGTGTTCGCCGGCCTCATCTCCCTCGCCATCCAGGGCATCCTCATGTACGCGATCTTCGCCGTATTCGAGCGCCGCATGGTCGCCTGGGCCTTCCGCTCGTCCCAGAGCGCGGGAGGCTGACGGGGTGGCCATCGCCTTCGTCCTGAACGGCGAGCGGATCGAGGTGGCGGATGCCGCCCCCTCCATGACTGTGCTGGACTTCCTGCGCACGCGCCTCCGCCTCACGGGCACGAAGGAAGGCTGCGCGGAGGGCGATTGCGGCGCCTGCACCATCGCCATTGGGCGGCAGGACAACGGGGCGGCGCGTTGGCAGGTCGCCAATTCCTGCATCCTGCTTCTGTCCCAGATCGACGGCAGCGAGGTGAAGACGGTGGAGGGGATCGCCGACGCGGCCGGCCTCCATCCCGTTCAGACCGTGCTGGCCGAGAGCGATGGCACACAGTGCGGCTTTTGCACGCCGGGCATCGTCATGTCGCTCTACGCGCTCTCGCAGGAGCGTTCCGTCGAAGCACCAGTGACCGATGCCGACATCCACGAGGCGCTGGCGGGCAACCTCTGCCGCTGTACCGGCTATCGTCCCATCGTGGAGGCCGCCCGCGCGCTCTGCGCCGCGCCGTCGGTGGCGGAGCCCGAGTGCGTCCCCCCCGTTGCCGGCACCCGTATCGCGGGGCAGGGGGAGCTACATCTGGTGCCGCAGACCCTCTCGGAATTGGTGGCGCTGCGCACCGCCTATCCCGCCGCGACGCTGATCGCCGGCGCCACCGATCTCGGCCTCGTCCCCGCCAAGAAGCGGCAGGGTTTCCCCCTCGCCATCTCCACCCGCCGCGTCGCTGAGTTGAAGCGGATCGAATGGGAGGGCGAACGCCTCGTCCTCGGCGCGGCCGTCACCTATGCGGACGGGCTGGAGACGGTGGAGGCGGCGTTTCCCGCCTTCGGCGCCCTCATCCGCCGCATCGGCTCGCGGCAGATTCGCACCATGGGCACCTTCGGCGGCAATCTCGCCACCGCCTCTCCGGTCGGCGACACGCTGCCCGTGCTGTTGGCCCTCGATGCCGAGGTGGAACTGGCCGGTCCCGGTGGCGCCCGCCTCATGCAGGTGGCCGATTTCCTCACCGGCTATCGCCAGACGGCGCTGGCGCCAGACGAGGTAATCGCCGCGATCCGCCTCCCCCGCCTCGCCGAGGCAGAGCAACTCTTCGCCTGGAAGCTCTCGCGCCGGTTCGATCAGGACATCTCCACCCTGCTCGGCGCCTTCCGTGTGCGGGTGGAGGGCGGACGCCTTGCTGATCTGGCTGCAGCCTTCGGCGGCATGGCGGACCGGGCGAAACGTGCGCCGACTCTGGAAGCGCTCCTCACGGGCGCGCCATGGGGCGATGGTCCACCTGAAGGCATCGAAGCGGCGCTGGCCGCCGACTTCGCGCCCCTCTCCGATCACCGCGCCAGCGCCGCCTATCGCCAAGCGGCCGCTGCCAATCTGGTGCGGCGCCTGCATTTCGCCACCACGCATCCGGGCGTGCCGCTCGACCTGGAGGCGCTATGACCCGCGCCGTCCATGTCCCCGCCCGGCACGAGAGCGCCAACGCCCATGTGAGCGGACGCGCCGTCTATCTCGACGACATGCCGGAGGCGCCCGGGCTGCTGCATGCGGCTCTGGTGCTCAGCCCCCACGCTCGCGCGCGCATCGTCTCCATCGACCTCTCCGCAGCCCGCGCTCTGCCGGGGGTGGTGGCTGTGGCGGCGGGCGACATTCCCGGGGTCAACGACATCGCCCCCATCCGCACCAATGAGCCCCTGCTGGCGGCAGGCGAGGTGGAATATGTCGGCCATCCCGTCGCCGCCGTGGCCGCGCCGACCCTCGATGCGGCCCGCGCCGCCGCTGCGCTGGTGCGGGTGGAGTATGAGGCGCTGCCCGCGCTGCTCGATCTGGATGCGGCCTATGAGGCCGGCGCCCGCGTCGCGCCGGACCAGCAGGTGGGGCGGGGCGATGTGGCGTCCGCCCTCGCCACGGCTCCCCTGCACCTTTCCGGCGAGGTGCGCTGCGGCGGGCAGGACCATTTCTATCTGGAGGGGCAGATCGCCATCGCCATCCCCGGCGAGGACCGGGACATGCAGGTCTATTCCTCCACCCAGCATCCCACCGAGGCGCAGCACGGCGTCGCCCATGTGCTGGGCCTGCCGTTCGCGGCGGTGACGGTGGAAGTGCGGCGCATGGGTGGGGCGTTCGGGGGCAAGGAGAGCCAGGCCACCATCATCGCCGCGATCGCGGCGCTGTTGGCCCACCACGCCGGAAAGCCGGTGAAGCTGCGCCTGCCTCGCGAGGTGGACATGGAAGCCACCGGCAAGCGCCATCCCTTCCGCGTGCGCTGGGAAGCCGGCTTCGACGGGGACGGGCGTATCGCCGGGCTCGACATGGAATTCGCCGCCGATTGCGGCAACGTGGCGGACCTTTCGCCCGCCGTCGTTTCGCGTGCGCTGTGCCACGCGGACAATTGCTATTTCATCCCGGCCACGCGCTTTCGTGGAGTGCTGGTGAAGACCAACACCGTCTCCAACACCGCCTTCCGCGGCTTCGGCGCGCCGCAGGGCATGCTCGCCATCGAAGCGGTGATGGACGAGATCGCTCGTCACCTCGGCAAGCCCGTCGAGGTCGTGCGCGCCGCCAACCATTATGGCGACGCCCCGCGCAACATCACGCCCTACGGGCAGGAGGTGGAGGACAGCCTCATCGAGGAGGCCATGGCCCATCTCGATGCCAAGGCGAAGCTCGCCGCGTGGCGGGCCGAGATCGACGCCTTCAACGCGCAGAGCCCGGTGATCCGCAAGGGCCTCGCCACCATGCCCATCAAGTTCGGCGTCTCCTTCAACCTGACGACGCTGAACCAGGCCGGCGCGCTGGTGCATGTCTATACGGACGGCTCCGTCCACCTGAACCACGGCGGCACGGAGATGGGGCAGGGGCTGTTCGTGAAGGTGGCGCAGGTGGTGGCGGACGCCTTCGGCATCTCGCTCGACCATGTGCGCGTTTCCGCCACCAGCACCGCCAAGGTGCCGAACACATCCCCCACGGCGGCCTCCTCGGGCTCCGATCTCAACGGCATGGCGGCGCTCATCGCCGCGAAGGACATTCGCGGGCGCATGGCGGGTGTGGTGGCGGCGCATTTCGATGCGGCGGTGGAGGAGGTGGAGTTCAAGGAGGGGCGCGTCGCTGTGGGCAACCGCAGCCTCTCCTTCGGCGAAGCGGCGCACATGGCGTGGCAGCAGCGCGTGCCGCTCTCCGCCACCGGCTTCTACAAGACGCCGAAGATCCATTTCGACATGGCGAAGTCGGAAGGGCGGCCCTTCTACTATTACACCTATGGCGCGGCGGCCGCCGAGGTGGCGGTGGATACGCTCTCCGGCGCGGTGCGGGTGCTTCGGGCCGAGATCGTGGGCGATTGCGGGCGCTCGCTGAACCCGGCCATCGACATCGGCCAGATCGAGGGCGCTTTCGTGCAGGGCATGGGCTGGCTCATCTGCGAAGAGCTGAAATGGGACGCCGCCGGACGCCTCGCCACGCGCGGCCCTTCCACCTACAAGATCCCCGGCTCGCGCGATGTGCCGCCGGTTCTCAACGTCCATCTCCTCGACAAGCCCAACGCGGAAGAGACGGTTCTGCGCTCCAAGGCGGTGGGCGAGCCGCCGCTGATGCTCGCCATTTCCGTATGGCTCGCCATCCGCGACGCCATCGCCGGCTTGCCGGGAAAGGGGCCGGTGCATCTGGATGCCCCCGCGACGCCCGAGCGCGTGCTCGCGGCAATCGTCGCGCGGCGAGAGGGTCCAGCGCGGGCGTGACCACGCAGACGGTGGTACCCGGAGCCCCTCCGTTCGATGCCCTTGGCATCTGGCGATAGGGGGTGAGGGTGCTTCACGCGCCGTCTTCCCAGCGTCAGCTCCGGCGGCCACCGCAATTTGCGTTGCCTGACGGGCCCGCTGTCGGATATGTCCCGCCAACGGCACCGGTGCGGGGCGCGGGTGCGATTGAGAGGACGTAAAAGATGGCGCTTACCGGTCTCATCCCTTCCCTCCGTCTCTCGCTCCTGTCCTCTGTCTTTGCCGCCTCGGCCTTTGCCCTTCCCGCAGCCGCCCAGACGGCGGCCGCGCCGGCTCCTGCCGCTGCGCCCGCTGCTGCTCCTGCCGACCCGACCGAGACCCACTCGGTGCATGACGACTGGACCGTCCGCTGCAAGGGCAAGGACGAGAAGCGCGGCTGCGAGGCGGTGCAGACGCTGCAGACCCCCGACCTTGCGCACATTCTCGCCCACGTGGCGGTGCGGGCCGAGAAGAGCGGCCCGGTGCGCCTCATCGTCCTCACCCCGCCCGGCGTGTGGCTGCCGTCCAACGTGTCTCTCAAGGTGCCCGGCGTCGCCGATGTGGTGTTGACCTTCAAGCGCTGCGGCCAGCATTGCGTGGCCTCGACCGAGCTGACGCAGGATCAGCTGACGGCGCTCAAGGCCAGCTCCGGCAAGGGCGATCTGGTGTTCGAGAACGGTTCGCGCCAGCCGGTCATCCTGCCGCTCTCGTTCAAGGGCCTCGGCGCCGCCATGCAGGCCAGCCTCAAGGGCTGATCCGTCCGCGGGACGTCACAGACGCCAAAAGGCTGGCGCCAAAGCGCCGGCCTTTTTTCATGTCTGCTGGTGGTCTCGGCTTCCCGGCAGGGCGCTCAGTTCGCCGGAGGCTGCTGTGGGTCCGCTGCCGACGCGCCGCCATCCATCGCCCGCTCGGCGGCGGGGGCGACGATGCGGCCCTTCACCGCTTCCAGCAGCGGCAGCGCGGCGCCCGAGCGTTCGATGAGGCTCAGCGGGTCGGCCATGATGCTTGGCTCGTCCCACGGCCCGCGGACGCTGAAGGGCAGGTCGATGGCGCCCGTCTTCGCGCCCTTTATAGCCGGCAGCGCGGCGTGGCCGGCGAGGTCCAGCGCGCGCTGGGCGATGGAGACAGAACCGGTCATCTCGATTTGCGCGCGCGGCCCGCGCATGGCCAGTTCCTCGATGGTGCCCACGCCGTCGCTGATGGCGATGCGGCCGTTGAGATCGGCAAAAGCGGTGCGGCCGCCGCGCCAGTCGCTGGCGGCGGAGAGCGGC
This sequence comes from Xanthobacter sp., assembly GCA_041915035.1. Classification (GTDB taxonomy): domain Bacteria; phylum Pseudomonadota; class Alphaproteobacteria; order Rhizobiales; family Xanthobacteraceae; genus Xanthobacter. Next base: position 3,243 of record JAYSCE010000012.1, on the reverse strand, counting down.
CGGCGCTCGATCCGCTGCAGCAACTGCGCCACGTCGAAGCCGTTGAGATAACCGTTGGACGCCGTAAGAGCCGCGCTGCCCTGAAGGTTCGCGGCAATGTCCTGGATGCTGCGTCCCGCCCCCGTCACGTCGAGCTGGAGAGTGCCGGTGCCGTCGATGCGGCGAAAGCCGCCGATGTCGTCGAGGGCGCGGGCGAGCTCCACGTCGGTCGCTTCCGCCTCAAGCCGCAGTTCCGCGCCCGGCCGTCGCGTGTGGGTGCCTGAAGCGTCCGCAGCCGCGGGTGCCAACGTGAGAGAGGCGCGCAGCAGTCCGCCCCAGCCATGGGCCTCGCCGATGGCGAGCACGAGCCGGCCCGCCGAAAGGACGGCGCTGGCGGCGACGGTGGACAGCGCGGTGTCGCCCACGTCCACCCGCGCAGCGGAGAGCCTGAGGTCGAGGTCGCAGGCGCCGAGGGCCGAGAGATCGACCGGTCCCCGGTCCCAGCCTTGCCGCTCGCCGCCGGTCAGGCGCATGGCGCCGTAGGGGGCGAGTGTGATGCGGTCGGCGGCGAAGGTGCCCTGGATGAGGGGCCGCGCGCCAGAGACCTTCACCAGAAGGCCGCCGTCTCCCCGGTTGCCGTCGAGATCGACGCTCGCCTCGGTCAGGGCCACCTCGCCCTTCTCCAGCTTCAGGCGGGATGAGAGGGAGAACGGCCCGAAGCCGCTGCGGGTCGGCGCTTCCATGCCGGCCCAGTCGAACAGGTCGCGCAGCGAATCGGCATCCGCCGTCACCGCGCCATCCATGGTGGGCGCCTTGCCGAGCGCGGCGCGGCCGTGGAAGCGCGCCTTGGCGCCGTCCGTCGCCACAGACACGCGCATGGGCGCCGGCGTGCCGGCCATGAAGGCGGTGATGTCGTCGATGAACAACGTTGCGTTCACCGGCTGCTCGCGCCAGTCGAACTGGATCGCGACGGCGATACCCGCGCGGTCGAGCACCCGGTCGAGGCTGGCGGTGATGCCGCTCACCAGCTCGCGGGTCAGGCCGCTGCCGCTGCGCCAGGCAATGGTGCCATCGACGATGCGCAGCTCGGGCCGATCGGTGGCTGCAAGCACCGGCGCGATGCCGAGGGCCGGCGCCATGCCTTCACCGGTGAGGACGAGGGTGGGATGCTCGACGATCACGTCATTGACCGCCACCCGTCCGGCCGCGAGTTCGAGCAGATCGAGCCGGGTCACCACATTTTCGGCGTCGAGCGACTGGCCGGCGGGGAGCGGGAAGCTGACCTTGCCGAGCACGACGCGGGGCGACGGGAAGAGGCGGATCGACGGCTCGCCGAGAATCTCCACCTTCTGACCGGTCGAGCCGGAGAGCGCCTGCGCCGCCACCCGCCGCAGCTCGGCAGCCGGCACCAGGAAAGGCAGCACCGCCATGGCGACGAGCAGCAGTGCGGCGCCCGCGCCCAGCACGGATGCAGCGATGAGCCCGGCCCGGCGGGTGTTCTGGCCGACACGCAGCATGAAGATACAGAGGTCTCCGAGGGAGCAGGCGGGGCGATGCGCGCGACGCCTGAGGCCACGTTGGATCGTGGCGGCACCTTTAGCGGGCTCTGTGTCGCTTTGATGGCTGGGGGGCGGACGGGGCGGACGGCTAGTCGCGGGCCGAGGCGCCGCCGCGCGCGCCGTCGGAGGAGGCCGAGAGGGCGGACGAGGTCATGCGGGCGAGGAGCATCACCGGCCCGAGTCCGATGAGCAGAATCACCAGCGCGGCCAGCGCCCCGTCCTCATAGGTGCCGCGCGCCGCCTCGCCATAGACGTGGGTCGCCAGCGTCTCGAGGCCGAGGGGGCGCAGCAGCAGGGTGGCGGGTAACTCCTTCATGGCATCGACGAAGACCAGCAGCGCGGCAGTGGCGAGGGCCGGCCGCAGCAGCGGCAGCAGCACATGCCGCACGGTGCGCGGCTGCGACGAGCCGAGGCTGCGGGCCGCCATGTCGAGGTGCGGGGAGAGCTTGGCAAATCCCGCTTCGATGCCGCCGACGGGAATGGCGAGGAAGCGGATGGCGAGCGCCATCACGAGCGCCGCCCCCGAGCCCGACAGCAGGAGGCCCGTGGAAATGCCGAACGCCTGCCTCATCGCCCCATCCACCACGTTGTCGAAGCCGGCGAGGGGGCTAAGCAGGCCCACGGCGAGCACCGTGCCCGGCACCGCATAGCCGAGGCTCGCCACCCGGGCGAAGCCGGAGGCCAGCGGCGCGCGCGTCAGCCGCTGCCCCAGCGCCACCACGAGGCCGAGGCCGAGGGCTAGGGTCACCGTGCCGGCGGCGAGGGCGGCGGTGGTCGCGGCCTCCCCGAGGATGCGGGTGGGAAAGCCGGTCTCCGCCATGCGCCGCGCGGCCGAGATGGCGAGGTGCAGCAATGGCACCAGAAAGCCGAGGGCCACGGGCAGGGCGCAGAAGGCAGCAGCGGCGAGGCCCTGGAGCCCGGCCAGCCGCAGCGGCGCCTGGGGGCGGGCCGAGCCGGTGGCGACGAATCGCCGGGCGCGCCGCGCCCAGCGCTCCAGAAGAATCAGGCCCAGCACGAGGGCGAGCATGACGAGGGCGATCTGCGCCGCGCCGGGCAGGTTCGAGCGGTTCACCCAGGTGGAATAGATGGAGACGGTGAGCGTGCGCACGCCGAGGAATTCCGAGGCGCCGATATCGCCCAGCACTTCCAGCAGCACCAGCGTCAGCCCCGCCACGATGGCCGGGCGGGCCAGCGGCAGGCCGATGCGCAGGAAGGCGCGCCAGCGGCTGGCGCCCAGGGTGCGTGCCACTTCCAGCGCGGCGGCCGACTGGAGCACGAAGCTCGCCCGTGCCGAGAGGTAGACATAAGGGTAGAGCACCGCCGAGAGCACGAGGATGCAGCCGCCGGTGGAACGCACATCCGGCAGGCGCAGGCCGCGCGGGCTGGCGATGCCGAGCAGCGCGCGCAGCGCCTCCTGCACAGGCCCGAGGGGGTGGAGCACATCGAGATACGAGAAGGCAACGATGTAGCCCGGCACGGCCAGCGGCAGCAGCAGCGCCCATTCCAGCACCGAGCGGCCGGGAAAGGCGCAGGTGGCTACCAGCCAGGCGCAGGGCACGGCCACCACCAGCGTCACCACGCCGACGCCGAGTACCAGCAGCCCGGTCTCGGCCAGCGCATCGGGCAGCACGGTGGCGATGAGGTGGGGCCACATGTCGCCGGACCCGCGGGCGGCGATGCCGGCGAGGGCGAGAAGCGGCAGCAG